>JAUWNO010000341.1 GCA_030612605.1 Armatimonadota bacterium | reverse complement strand
GTAATGATCACATCTGAAATAGAAATAAGAAAAATCCTTTTTCCTGCATTGTGAAGTTTACGAAAATCCAGATGACTTCCAATCGTTAAACCAATGAATCCAAGTGCGAAATTCGTGATAGGCACCAAGCTATAAAAAGCTTCTTCTCGAAAAAGATTTAACACATAACTACCCAGAACTATACCACCCACAATTTGTGCCGTTACAACTGGAATATGGAGCTTCCGAGCCAATTTTGTAAATATAAAGCCTGTGACCAATATGACGGAAAGAACTAAAAGTGGATTCGGATTTATGATTAAAGCGGTTTCGTGCTGCAACCAGTTTTGAATATGCTGAATTATATTATTCACACCTCTCCCCTATTATAATTTTTTTAAGTTAGAATTTATAACCTCCGCCTAATGTAAAAGATCCATATCTATGAATTTCTAAACTATAATCGTAAGCTTTATTAACTGATGGGATAAAACTAAACCAGCAACTTATTTTCTCGTTATTATATGATATACTCGGGGAAAAAAATCCAGGAAAACCAACACCACACAAAATAGAAACCACATTTTTCTCATTTAAATGAGTTCTTATTATAGGAAATAATGATAGAAATCCGTACCAATTACCAGTATATGCTTCTGCTAATTCTTCTTCAACTATTTGTTTTTTGAACTTTAAAAAATTTCCCGCTTCATAAGCATATGTGCAATATGCTCCCAGCCCGATATCAATAGACTTGATTGGTAAATATAGAGCTACGCTAACTTCTGGTCCAAATCCAAAGTATCCGTATTTGCCTTCGTATTGATCTATTGCTCCCACTTTATAAACTCCACCAAAAACAAAAAAACCAACATTTTCTACTCTATATTTTGTCGATTTTACTATTAAGAAGTGATTCCTGAAATTCAAATTGTGTTCATTCGAATTAAAACCGGAAGTATTACTAGCGTCAACACCTATATAATAGCTATTTTCGTTGTATTTAGATTTTGGGTTTGATATTATCGATGGCATTCTTGTCCCTAATAAAGCAGCTGGATAAAATGGCACGCAGCCCTGTAATAAAAAAGCAGTTGTAATTAACAAAAATAACATCTTAATTAATTTGATTTTTTTTATTTTCATCAAATACCTCTTAAATCTTTACGCTGATCTTATCAACACTAACTGTTAAGGTCTCGTCAACTCTACCGTTCGGAAGGTTTAAATTATTTTTCATTTTAAATTTTCAATTTCACATATCTCATTAGTAACTTAATGTGAGATTCAATGAATATCCATAATAATTGAAAATCTTATTAATATTTCCAAACATTGAAACCTGAAACCCTAATCTTCCCATCATATGCTGATTTAATTCAATCTCTACTGGTAATCCAATAGCATAATCAACTTTATCTTCAATTTTTGGACAAGATATTCCTCTTTTCTGTTTTCTTCTGATTCCACTTATTCCATAAGAAATGGTGAAATACATTTTTTCTTTTAAACTTAAATTAAATCCATAATTTATAGAAATTTCAATCAGTTCTTTATAAGTGATTATATTAGAATGACAAGTTGGTAATACTTTTCTTCTAAATATTAACCTTCGCAATTTAAAAGACAATTCCCGGTTGTTTTTTCTAAATGCCAGTTTTACATTTACTCCACTTTTATTTAAATTTATAAGATTGGAAATTCCCGCTGATAAGATGAATTTTCTGCTTTTTTGAATACAACTTAATGTACTTGGAGAAAGTATCAATATTATGATTATAAAACCTATTATATAAGATTTTTTCATTTTATATTTATAATTTTTCATTTTGAATTTTACCTTTCAGCGTCCATCCAACTGCATCTGTGATTCTTACATTTATAAATTTTCCAATGAGCGATTTATCTCCTTTGAACACAGTTATTTTAAAGTCCCTGCTTTTCCCGGAAAGCTCATCATCAGATTTTTTACTAACTTTCTCTACATAAATTTCTTTTACTTTTCCAATTTGTTTTTTGTATTTTTTAGTAGTTATATCTTGCTGTAAAGTAATGAGTTGCTTTAGCCTTTCTAAACGAGTTTCTTCAAGTATTTGGTTTGAGAATTCAGCGGCTTTTGTTCCTTCACGTGGAGAATACTTGAATGTGAAAGCATAATCGAATTCTATCTTTTTCATCAAATCGAAAGTGCGTTGGAATTGTTCTTCTGTTTCTCCGGGAAAACCTGCAATAACATCTGTGGTAATGGCTATTTCCGGCATTGCTTTACGAAGTTTCTGAACAATATTATAAAAATGTTCTGCTGTGTATCCCCGATTCATTCTCTGCAGGATTTCATTGTCACCGCTTTGCATTGCCAGATGCAGATGTTCACAGACTTTTTCGGAATTTGACATAACTTCGATTACTTCATCTGAAAGGTCTTTGGGATGTGATGTAATAAATCTTATCCGTTTGATAGATTCAATTTTATTAGCTCGTCGCAGCAATTCAGCAAAATTCACATCTTGATAATTATAAGAATTCACATTTTGGCCGAGTAAAGTTACATCTTTGAAGCCCGTGTCCCCCACTTTTTGAATATCATTCAAAACTTCATCAAAAGGACGGCTGCGTTCTCTTCCACGCACATAGGGAACTATGCAGTATGAACAGAAATTGTTGCATCCTCTCATTATGGTTACAAATGCATTGAATCTTCCTTTATGAATTGGATAGATATCTTCATAAATTTCCTGATTATTAACAATCCTTTCGGAGCAGAATTCCGCATTTTCAAACAGATTGAAAATAATTTCAGGCAACTTTTTATATTGATCCGTTCCTACAACAAAATCTATCGATGAGTTTTGTTTTTTTAATTTCTCTCCCAATCTCTGAGCCATGCAGCCGATCACACCGATTTTCAGGTTTTTATTCTTCTTCTTTCTCGCCATTTCATTGTTGATTCTTCCGATCACTCTATCTTCTGCATGTTGACGCACAGAACATGTATTGAAGATGATGATATCTGCTTCATCGATGTTTCCAGATATTTTAAAATTGGTTTTTGTTAAGATGGATGCAACTAGTTCACTATCTGCTACATTCATCTGACAACCATAAGTTTCGATAAATACTTTCATAAATTTAGCTCACGGATT
>JAUWNO010000097.1 GCA_030612605.1 Armatimonadota bacterium | reverse complement strand
TTTTGTATAATTCTTTTGCATTTTCTTTAGAACAAAAATCGGTATCAATCCTGAACAGAAACACGTTTTTATAGCCATCCGGATAATACCAAGTTTGAACAAATGGCAAATCCCTCAAATGAAAAAGATATTCCAGCGAAGTTTTCACAATTCGCCTGATTGGACTTTTGGTGATTTTTGCTACGATCTCCGATGGTAATTCTTTTCTCTGAAAATAAAATTTCCTGCGAACCGAATGAGTATCTAAAATTAAATTATTAATATCGAATGGTAAAACGAGAATATTTCCTTTTCCTGCTTTTCTCTGTTGAATCTGCAAACCCTGATCTAATAATTCTAAATTGTCAGACTTTAACAGATAGATTTTGGAATAAATATCTACGAGTCCGGAACCGGAAAAAAAGGAAGTTTCATCCGGAATCAAGAAATCAGTTTTTTTGGATTTTGTTTTAATCTTAAAAAAATCTGAATAACATTTTGCATCAAATAAAATCGAACCTTCATTTTCCAAATAAGATAAAATCTTCGGTTTTTGCTTTTCTAAAATTGTGTTTGATAAGATGATAACTGCAAAATTCTCAGGAGTTAAATCAGATTTCTCCGAGATGATTTCATAAGAAATTCCTTCCTGATTTAGGATTATCTCCCAACCAGGATTATTTTGAAAAATACCGACTTTTAAAGAAATATTCATTTTTTACTCAAAATTAAAACCTGCGACCATCTGAACGAAAGGATAGCATTTGTTATAAAATTAAAAATCCTGCTTTTTAAAGAATCAGAATCATCATAAAAACAGATATACTGATGTTTAACTACTTTTAATTCACACATTTCTGCCATTTGAATCAGTTCATCTTTTGTATATTCTCGATAATGTGCCGGATTCAAATTATGAAACCTGATTCTGCTGATTGTATTTTTCCCAAGAAGTAGTTTTAATCTCCGATAAAGTGATGCTGCATTTGGAGTTGTGCAGATAATGAAACCATCAGGATTAAGCAGATAATTTAAAAATAATAAAGAAAATTCAGGTGCTTCATAAATATGCTCGATAACTTCGGAATAAACAATCAAATCAAATTTTTCATCAGTCCACTTTTCTACATTCTTACTTTCGTTCAAATCAAAAACAATGTGTTTCAAATCGATGGTTTCTCTTTCCCGGTGACCACCTTTATCGATTCCCAAATCCAACCCTAAAGTTGTTACATTCGAATAATATTTTGTCAATAGAACCGATAAACCACTTCTTCCAATATCCAGAATCTTAGCTGATTTATCCGAATTAAGAGTTTTGCACAAATTATTTAGATACTCAAATCTTTTTCCATGATTCTGTAAATATCTATCTTTAGATTCATTACCGCACAATTTCTGTTTTTCCTCTTCAATCCAATTGGCAATCATATCTTTATAATATTGTTTTAGATTCATCTTAAAAAACCTTTTCTATTTTACTAATAAATCCTGAAATAAATTTACATATTTAGAAACTGTATTTTTCCATCGGTGTTTTTCCAAAAAATTTTCAAAATCTGATTCTTTAATTTTCTTATTCTCAATCTTCTCTTTGATTCTGAATATTCCATTGGCAACTTCTATAAAAGCAGGTTCGACTATTTCTGAGAATTTTGTTGAAACTTGCTCAGGTAATCCTCCGACGTTTGTAATAACCATTGGTTTATGTAAGGAAGCAAAAATATATGGTAGACCGCTCTGAGTGGCTTCGAGATATGGTAAAACACCAATATCGGTATTTATTGCATATTCGAATAACTTGTTATAATCTAAAAACTTTCCTTCAAATCTGACATAATTAATCAGATTTTTTGCTTCGATGATATTCATAATTTTTTCATAGTATTTTGGCTTACATTTTCCTGCAATCCGCAATTGAATATTATCCATCTTTTGCTCGTTTACAAGATAACTCATAGAATCCAAAAGCAATTCAATGCCTTTGTAAGGTTTAATATTTCCTAAAAATAAAATCTTAAATTTTGAATCTTGTTTTCTAATTATTTTCTTTGAATAATATTCAACTTCTTTTTCGTAAGAATTCCCATGCTCAATTACAGAGATTTTGTTGGAAAATTTCTCAGGAAATTGACTCTTAATAAAATCAGATAAACAGATGATTTTATCAGCAATCTGAAAGATTCTATTTTCCAGTAATCTTAATTTGGTTTTATTATGTTGAAGATAATTATGTTGAGTGATAACGATTTTAATACAAAACATCTTAATAATTTTTATGAAAATATAATCTAAAAAAGGAATCGCAATCCATGAATAATGGATGATATCAGGTTTATCTTTCATAATTTTCAGAAGCAGCCAAACATTTGCAATTGGATGACTGAATATTTTTATAAACCTGCGAAGATAAGGATTTTTTATCCTACTCACAAAATTAAAAAATGAACATAATGTTTGAACATCATAATTTTTATTATAATAATGTGTACTTTGTGAATACAAAACCGAGAAATAATTTATTTTGATATTTGGAAAACTTTGTAGAGATTCAATCAAAGGATAATTATGTTGAGGTGTATTATTATTTGCATCAATAAAAAAGACTTTTATTCTTTTCATTTATCTCTTTTGAAAATTTTCGTTTTATCGAATTAAGGCAATTTTCCCTTTTGAAATTTGTCCATCAGAAGTAAAAACAATATAGAAATAAATACCGGAACTACAGTTTTTATCAGCTTTGTTTTTTCCATTCCAACTGAATTGTTCATAAATATCTTTTTCCAATTTTATCACCAAATCACCACTGAGGTCATAAATATTACAGAAGGTATTTCCTTCCGGCATAGTAAGACTGGATATATTTTCAATCTTGAGGATATCACCATTATCAGGATGGAAAGGATTCGGGAAAGCTCTTGTTTTATACAATTTTGTTTCCAGATTTGCATCTGCAGCAATACCGATTTCAACCGAATTTAGACCCTCACTTGTGCCAATATACAAAGTACCAGTGAATTTCTCATACCCAAAATCAGTTATAGAATTTGAAAGAAGCGGTGAATTATTCATATTATAGTTTGTGAATTTATCTTTTTCCGGTTGATAAATCGTTATTCCATTATCGTGGGTGCCGATCCAGATTTTACCAAAAGGATCCACATATAAAGCAGTAGGATAAGTTGGAACAGAACCGTACAACCTCTCCTGACCTTCTACATACCAATATTCAGGAGTCATTTCATCATACCATGTAGAATTAAACCAGACTTGCTTTTTAATTTGAGTTCCATATTTATACCAGTAATTATAATCATACATAAATAAACCGCTGGATGATGCTATCCAAACTTCATCTCCAAAATTTGTGCTTCGGGAATCGATTGCAAAAATATGACCTTGGTGTAAATCTCCAAATGGTGTCCTTTCCCAGAAAATTCCTCCTGTCTCAGGATCAGATGTATCATTCCAATACTGTAAGCCATATACATTGGAACCAAAGAAAATTCTATCTTTAGCTATGAATGTTAACATTATTTCTTGATCTTCATCAAAATAGGTTTCAAATTGATGAACTATCTGAATATCATCTTGAGCTTCAACAATATTAATACCATTAAAAGTGCTGACCCACATCCTGCCTTGAGCATCTTTCATTGAAGAGACAACAGAATTTGAAGTAAGTCCAGAAAGAACCATCCAATCCTCATTATCTTCATCAAATATAGTTAGTCCATAAGTTGAAATTTCAATAAATTGCCAGCAAGAGAACCACTTCCTATTTTTAGAATCTACTTCAATATCCAAAACATTATTAGTTTTTAGCAAAGTATCATTTTCAGAACAATAATTTTTCCAGAGTTCTCCATCATAAGAAGAAACGCCTTTAGTTCCTCTACTAAGAATATCTAATCCCAAATATCCATTTGAAATCCAAATTTTGTTATTACAATCTATGGCGATATCCGTTACAATGTTAGCTGCTATTGAGTTTGGTTTGATGTTGGAACTCCATCCATTCGCATTATAAAAAAGGAAGCCTTCACCCCAGGTATAAGCACAAATTTGTCCATTAATTTTGGAAAAACCCATTACTGATGATGTTGTTAAGTTTAAATCACCTTTAGACCAAGATGTTTCATTTCCCAAAGAATCAATTCTTACAATAGTTGTATCTCCTGAATCAATAACTAATAGTTGATCATCATTCCAAATTCCATAACTGTACCAGATATTTTGATCCATATCCATAAAAACAGGAAAAATGCTCATTCCAAGTTCATAAACTTCCCAGTAATTAAAATTTTCCGCATTTGATAATACAAAACCATTTTCCGTGCCAATTACGATTTTATCTCCATTTGTAGAAATTGAACTGACTTTGCTACTTGGAAATGATGAATTCTCCTCATCCAGATGAATCCAGGCTGATGTGGCATTCATCGAATCAATATGAACATAATCCAAACCAGCATTGCTGCCGCATAAAAGATAATTATTGTCTGTTAATTGCAAGGAAGTAACATTATTATCGAAGAGTCCATTATCTAAAGAATAATTATCAAGTAGAAATGGAAAAGGAAGTTCAGGATTATTTTCGAAAACACTTATTCCTTCTTTAGTAGCAATAAAAAGAAGTGAATCCTGATGAATAATTTTATTCACTTTTTTGGATGCTAAACCTAAAGTTTCAGATATTGGCATCAAAAAACCGTTTTCAGACAAACGATTAATTCCTCCCTTTTTCGTTCCGATAAGAAGGATATCTGTCTCTTCAACATATTCTAATGCTCTAATATCGTTATCAGTCAAACCATCCATAGTCATATAGGTCTTTTCAAAATCCTCAGTTTCAAGGTTATAAATGACAAGACCACCCCAGGTTGCAATTGTCAGCTTATGACCATTTTGAACAACATCAAAAATATGTGTCGTATTTGTGTAAGCTTTCCAATTTCTAATGGCATAAGATGAAAAAGTCAAAAATGATATCAAGCTTAATATAATCACCTTTCTCATTACACACTCCTTTTTAATAAAATCAATATAAAGAATAAAAACAAAATCATCAGCAGAATAAGAATTCCAGCAAGAATTTCCTTTGAAGCAAAAGAAAATCCAAAAGCAATCAATCCAAATGTAAAAGTAATAAAATACCCGATTAAGGCAATAGATTTTTGAGAAAATCCTAAATTTAGCATTTTATGATGCAAGTGTTCTTTATCTGCTTGAAATATGTGTTTTCGTCTTTTTATTCTTCTGAATATTGCTAAAATTGTATCACTGATAGGAATAATTAACACAATAATTGGTATAAGCAATGTTATTGCGGTGATACCTTTATACTGGGAAATGCCAGCTATAGAAATTGCAGCAATATTGAACCCGATGAATAATGCTCCGGTATCCCCCATAAAAATCTTAGCAGGATAAAAATTGTAACGTAAAAAAGCCAGATTGCTGCTTAATAAAGGTAATGATAAAAGAACTACAACAGAATTAGAATAAACTAAACCCACTGCAAAAAGAACAGAAGCTATAATTACAGTAATTCCAGCTGCCAATCCATCAATCCCGTCAATTAGATTAAATGCATTAATCACAACCAAAAACCAAATAATTGTAAAAGGAAAGGAAAAAATTCCAAGATTGATTTGAGGTCCAAATGGATTTGTAAGAAGATGCATTTTAAAGCCACTGAAGTACATACCAATTGCAATTAAAATTTGAAACAGTAATTTGAAATTCGCTGTAAATTTTTTTTTATCGTCTAAATAACCAAGTATAAGGATTAATATGCTACCAATAGCAATTTTATGAAACTGAAAATCGAATTCCGGATATTTATAGAAAAAGAATAATTGTAAAATAATCACCGGAATTGCAAATGATAATCCTCCAGCTGTAGGAATTCCTTTAATGTGTATCCCTCTCTTGTTTGGATAATCTATCAAATTCATTTTTTTTGAAAAACGAATATTAATCGGAACTAAAATATAGGTTAATCCTATAGCAAAAAGAGAATATAATAATAAGTTCAAAAATGACATAATATTATTTCTACCATTTTATAGATCATTTCTTGTGAAAGGTTGACCATTTTGATAAATTATTTTGTAGGAAGGATTTTTTAATAATGGAAGCATAAATTGCGGATAATCACCAAATTCATCGATCTCATATTTTCGTAATTCAGAGATAATCTCATCTTTAAATATGTCTTTTGCAACAGAATCGATGTCTCGTGAATTCCATTTTTCTTTTAATTCCTTTTTGATGAATGTATCTATTGAAGAATATTTTCCCTCATTATTCTCTCGTAACCAATGTAACCAGAAGAATCTGTAAATCAGCCGCTCCAGAGATTTTGCTGTTCCAATGTGAATAAAGTGAATTGTGTTAACTCTTTTGATTTTATAAAAGAGAGGAACTTTTAGGACCTCAAACTTACCTCTTTTAACATATTTTAGTGAAGTGTGATAAGTATGAATATAGTTTTCCGAATGTAATTCTCTATTTTTCTGCACGTGAAATAAATCACCGGCAAAACTTATTGTTAGAGGATATATCAAATAAAAATTATTCTGATTAAGTGAAAATAAATACTCTCTCAATTTCCTTATATCTCTTTCTCCGGAAGTATGTGCGATAAAATCACCGTCCCAACGAAAAATCCACTTATATGATGTAAGAGATAAAGCTTCATTGCTTATTCTGCAAATATCACTACTTTCGTTGTACTTTATTATTAATTTATAATCTAATCGATTTTTTACTTCTTCAATTTCTTTATAAGTATTATCTGTCGAACCATTATCAATAATTACCACCTCATCTGCAAATCCATTTAATGACTTTAAAGAAAGCGCAATGAAATCTTCTTCATTTTTTACGCGAATCATAACGCTGATACCAAATTTTCTTTTGGGAATTGTGCGAAATATATGAAACATATTTCCTAAAAAAGAAAAATAATAAAACACATTCTGTTTTATTGTAAATTTATATTTCATTGTATATTTTTTCATACTTTTTTACAAAAGCATGCAAATTGAATTTTTTGTCTACAATCTTTTTAGAATTTTCTCCCCACCTGGTTAAATCATCTTTTCTTTGGGGCAAACCAGATAGAATATTCTCTAATCCTACAACATCATTAACTTGGACAAGAATTCCATTTTCCTCAGAGACCAATTCATTATTACCTTTTATATCGGAAGCAATAATTGGTAAACCAACTGACATAGCTTCTAAAATTGAGATTGGAAGTCCTTCCCATTTTGAAAAAAGAATAAATGCATCAAAATTCTGTAACCATTCTATTACATTTAATAACCATCCTTTCAATAAAATTCTTTTTTCCATTTCAGCTTCTTTCACCAGCTTTTGACAAATAGAATATTGCTCTCCATCTCCAATAAATACAAATTTTATTTTCTTGTTTTTTTGACAAACTTTAATAGCAATATTAATCAAATTAACAACATTTTTTTGTTTTGAAAATCTTGAAACACTTCCAATAACAAAAAAGTCTTTAAATCCTTTAACGACTTTCTTTCTTTGAACTTTTGGAATTTCAATTCCATTAAATATTGTTACTGCTTTTTTCCTTGAAATTAATTTATTTTTAATTGCATATTCTCTATCCGCATTATTTACAAAAACAATTTTATCGCAAAATTTAGCTGATATCCATTCCA
>JAUWNO010000588.1 GCA_030612605.1 Armatimonadota bacterium | reverse complement strand
ATATCACCTTTTTTGGAAAGTAATTTTTTGAAAACATCTTTCTTTACAAATGGAATATCACCCGGAAGCAGAAAAAATTTCTCAGTTTTTATTTGAGATATTCCAATCTTTACTGAACTGAACATTCCTTTCTCAAATTCTTTATTGAAAACCACTTCCACTTTTTCATAGCTTTTCAGGATTTCCTTAATCCTCTCGATTTTGTATCCTGCTACCACAATTATTTTGGAGCATACTTTATCCAAACTCTCCACACTTCGTTCGATCAAAGTTTTACCATCAAGCAGTATTTCCATTTTGAATTTTCCCATTCTGCTGGAAAATCCTGCTGCCAATACAATTCCTTCGATGTCCATCTTATTTTACGCTTTTGTTAAGAAATTTCCATAACCAGCATCAGCAGTTATGCCTTGCTCAGAATCATAAATCGCTTTTCCTCTTAAGATTGTTTTTATGATTTTCCCTTTAAAAACAAAACCTTCAAAAGGAGTGATTTTACCTTTAGATAAGAACTGGTCACCTTTTACTGTCCAATTTTTATTAGGATCGATCAAAACAAAATCTGCATCTTTTCCAATTTCGATAGAGCCTTTTTTATGGAAAATCCCATATTTTTTTGCAGCATTTTTGGATGTAACTTCAAGAAATCTCGGCAAACTTAATCTTCTTTTTAAAAAACCTTCTGAAAACAAATAAGGAATCATTGTTCCGGTTCCCGGAATTCCAGAATAGTCTGTCCAAATTGAACCTGTATTTTTGTTTTCTGAGGGACAAGGAGCATGATCCGAAGCCACAAAGTTTATCTTTCCATCTGCCAGAAGCTGCCATAATTTCGCTTTATTTTCCGGAGATTTAACCGGAGGAGTTGTCTTTAATGCTGAGCCGATTCTCTCAAAATCTAAAATATCAAATTCTAAGTAATGAGGAGCAGTTTCAAAAGATATTTTATTTTCCACTAAAATTTCCGCTGCTTCTGCTGAGCTCACATGAACAATATGCAATTCACAACCGGTTTCTTTTGCAACTTCTGCAGCAGTTTTAACAGAAAGTATTTCCGCAGTTTCCGGACGGGAAAGATAATAATTTTTCGTACTCGAACCTTGTTTGATATAATATTCAGTTGCAGACTCGATATAATCATAATCCTCAGCATGAACAAGAACAGGCAAATTCAAATCCTTAACTTTCTGTAAAACCCGTTTAAATTGAAATCTATTCAACCGTTCAAAAGTATCCATTCCTGAAATGAAATATGTCTTGAAACCCAGAACATATTTTGAAAGTTCATAAACATTTCCAGGAAAACCTTCTTTAAAAGATTGAGCAGAAATCCCGCCAAAAAATCCGAAATCCGTAATAGATTTATTTTTTACAACAGCAAGTTTTTTTTCTAAATTTTGTTTATTTATGACTGGAGGAATAGACGTGCAGGGCATATCGATAATTGTGGTAATTCCACCGGAAGCAGCAGCACAACTTCCATGATAAAAATCTTCATTAAAAGTATAACCCGGATCATTAAAGTGAACGTGAGGATC
>JAUWNO010000273.1 GCA_030612605.1 Armatimonadota bacterium | reverse complement strand
AAATATTCTCTGTCGATTGTATTTCCTACAAATATAAGATCAATTATCTTACTGTCCTTGCCTTTTGCAAAATCTCCGGTGATAAATACCATTTTTACATCACCAAGACGGTTTATTACTTTGTCTATTATATGATCGAATCCGATATGTGTGAAAATCAAATCATGTATGTTTTTGAAAAGGGGGTGTTGGGTGTTGGCTTTGAACATTTTTTTGTTACCGTTTGTGGTAGTAGTCAGCAATCCTGCTTTCTCAAACCTGTTTAGTTCCAACCGGATTGCATTGGTCGATTCTCCGAATTCACTCTCCAGCCCACGGAGGTAGGAGCTTGAGTTGCTGTTTAGGAAGAATTTTAACAGTAACTTGATGCGGGTTTTGGATGTGATTAAGGTGTCGAGCATATTTGTCTTTCCCTTTTTATTGAGTAGTAAAGTTACTCATTCTTTATAAAAAAACAAATAAATCATTAATTTTTCAAATTTTGTGTTTGGAATTTAACCTTTTTTTCAAAGAATTTTCAATTTTTTTTGAACGACCAAAAAAAACGAAACAAAAAAAAATCGCCGGCAAACATCCTCGACTACCCGGTGAAGAAAGTTGAGTAGTTGAATAGTAGAGTAGTTGAGTAGGAAGAGAAGAGTGAAGAGTTTGAAGTTTGAAGAAGTTACGGGTTTCGGGCTTGTGTGTGTGTTATTCTTTATTGGAACTGCTTTACATGTTCTATTATCTGTGTTTTTACCTTTTCCCAATCCAGCGGTTTTATCATCACCGGCATGGCTTCATCTTCAGCATCTGTAAAATATACCAGTGATTTTAAAAGATGGTATTGATTACTTAAGCCGGTACCGTATTTTCTGGCATGGAAGGAGAATATATCTTTCAGGTTAAACTGCTGTAATAAAAAATTCAGGTCAATGAAATCTTTTTTACTACCCCTTCCTGCAATAGCTTCGAGCTTCATAGCGGCAATATCTTTTAATCCGGCAAGTCTGATCTTATGAAAATTTTTGAATTCATCAATAATCTTATACCGATATCCGAAAAAGGAAATTTTCACACCGTTCAACATTCCATTTATGGTATTTTTCGCTTCATTTTCACGTTGGTAACTGCCTATTTCGGTAAGTTTTCTAATAATATCACCGGTGTGGAAATCGGCTTGTATGAAGAAATCAAAATCAATTGACAGGCGATGCCTTATTTGCAGGGCAAGGCAAGTCCCCCCGGCCAGATAGAAATCCTGAATAAAGGAGAGGGATGAAAGGGTTTCAAATAATTTCAGTTGTTCTTCAGGTAATATATCCAAATGCAGTTTGTTTTTCATGTGTTTATAAATTTCTTTTCAGGTTTACTTCAAAATTGTTTCCCAATAGTTTTTTGTTTTGGTATTCAAATTACGACTGCTTTCCGTTAATGATTTTATAAATTTCTTTTCAGTTTGTGATAAAAGCCATTTCATGGCATGAAAGTCACCGTAATTAAGCAGTCTTTCTACAATAAACCTGGGATATTTATTTAACGACAACTCATCAAACGAAACATCCCAGAAATATTTTCTAAACGCTTCGGGTAATTTGGTATCTTGCATATTGTTATTGTTTTTGATTTGTTCCTATGACGCTTCGGTCATGGTAAACTCGCAAAATCCTGTTTCATGATTTAAAACTCTTCAGGAATATACCAGAACAAGTCGCTGTTTTCCTGAATAAAGGTTTTTATCATGGGGTTGTTGGTAGCAGATTTCATTGATAGTTTTTTATTTGGCTTACTGCTTGTATTGTCTGCAATATACAGACATTTGTCTGTTTGTGGCAGACAATATTAATTATTTTTTAATATAACTTTTAATTGAAGATGTAATCATTTTTTTCAATTGTTTGTTATTTGTTACAAAGTTAATCTTTTATGGCTTTTCAAAAAGCTCATTATAGTTCATTTATTTGGTATTCCGGTTGTATTGTTATAATTTTCATTTTTCTTTCAATAAATGGCGTATCTTTTTGAGATAAAAGACCGGGTATATTCAATGTTTTTACGCAGATGAGGATGTAGTGTGATTACTTCGCCAACTAAGTTATTCAATGTTTCGGGGATATATTCATGGGCTATCTCGTTTCTTAATTCGCGTATTTCAAGTAGTTTATCTGCAGAATCAATAATGCCGGTTTTTTCTGCTTTATTCAACAGATCAATAAAAGGCACATAAGGTTCGTGTAGAAGTGACCAGATTCCCCTCAGTATTTTTTGCATATAGATATCGGAAGTTCTGGCAAATTTCGAAGTAAGTGAATCAAATGATTCATTTTCCTCAAATGAGTATGTCGCTTTATGACCTATCTGATTACATTTATTAACAGATAGTTCTAATGTCTCAAGCGAATTTTGCAATAAATTCCAGTTGTGATTTAATAATTCAGTAATTTTCTTGTCATCGGTCATAATTTAACAGCTTTATCGAGTGCAATATCTTTAAAAGGATGATATTCATTAAACAGGAAATTAACAACATCAATTTTTTGCCAGCCAAATTTTTTGTAAAAATTCACTTTAAAATTACGAATTGTATTTGGTTTAAAATGTTTATCAGATAAGATCAAAATATCAATATCTCCTCCTTTGGCATTATCATCCACCCTGGAACCAAAAAGATAAATTTCCATAGTAATGTCTGATTTTCCCAGGGTTTCTTTAATAAAATTCATATGCTTTGAACAAAGACGCATTGGTTGAAGAGCTAAAAGCTTTTTATATTGTAATTATTATTTCATTATTTGATATGTTATCCACCCTCCCTACTCAACTTCATAGTTTCATTCTTTGATCAATTTCTTAAGATTATCTTTTAGTTTGGGTAAATCATCGCGGATTATTTGCCAAACAATGTCAACGTTTATTCCAAAGTAGTGGTGGGTAATTATATAAAATTCATCATGGCTGCATCAAAATCGCGGTCGTTTTGATAAAGATCTTCAGCGGATTTATAATTCCGGGTGTACCTAATAATTTTGTCAATCGTCTCGATTATTGAAAGAATTATGTAATAGTCTTTGTCAGGCATATACAACATCTTTTAAAACCAATGGCTTGAATACAGGTTTAATCCATTTTTTTGAGCAAATATCAATTTCCCTGTTAAAACGCGTTTTAAGATATTTTTTTAGTTTCTGTTCCGTGGTGTATAAATCATGGGTATCTGGCTTGAAAACAACCAATATATCGATATCGCTTTTATCTGTTTGTTCATTCCGGGCAAAAGAACCAAACAAACCGATTTCAATGCAATGAAAATGTGTTTTCAAATAGTTTTTGTTTTCCTTTAAAAAGTTCATTATTTCAACCGATGATAACATGTTTTGTGTTTTATTGTATTCGTAAAATTAATAAAAATAACTAAAATTGAAGAAATGGGAAGATGAATAAGTTGAACGCCCTCTCGCTTAGTCGCCCTGTCGTTTCTTCCATAGCTTCGCTCTCTCAGTCACATGAATTGTGAAGAGCAAAGGGCAAAGAGCAAAGGGCAAAAAGCTCTTAGCTCTTTGTACTTAGCTTTTCGTTCCAGAGTAAGAGGATCTCTGAGTTTTTATAATTGCTTATTGCTTCCTGGTAGTTATCGTTTTTATATACCAGGAAACGGATTTTTCTTTTAATTATTTCCTCTGCTCTTTCGGTCTGGCGTACTAAATATTCCCTGTCAATAGTATTTCCTACAAATATAAGATCAATTATCTTACTGTCCTTTCCTTTTGCAAAGTCGCCGGTGATAAATACCATCTTTACATCACCTAAACGGTTTATCACTTTATCTATTATATGATCGAATCCGATATGTGTGAAAATC
>JAUWNO010000079.1 GCA_030612605.1 Armatimonadota bacterium | reverse complement strand
TCTCGCGTCCCAAACCTAAAGGAGTGAGTTATTGATTATCTCTCCTGTTTTTTTTTCAACTAAGAACGCGAAGCAACGCTAAGAGTATTTTTATTCACCTTCGTGGTTCTTTGTGAACTTCGTGGCTAATCCTCTTTATCTTTTATATATGATCTCGCGTTATTGATGAAAACTTGAGTTAAGTTCTCCGGCAACTGCCGGATAACTCGACTTAAGCTTTCTAATCCACTGAAACATTTCAACTTAACTCATCCGGCAGCTGCCGGATAAGTCAAGTTTCCATTTTGTCTGAAGAATCGACTTTAAGGATGAACACTAAATTAAGCTATAAGCTTTCAAAACCTTGAAAGTTTTAAATATTATTCAGATATGATTGTCAATCATAAATTTTTTAAATCTAAAAAATATTTGACTTTGAAATCCCTATTTTTAATTTGCCAAAAAAATTGCTGGAGAAGAAAATGAAAAAAATATTTGTTTTTGTGATTATATCATTATTGATATTAAGTTGTGCAAAACAAGAGAAAAAAACCTCAGATATAACTGAAGTTGTTTTCTGGCAGGCAATGGGTGGACCACTTGGCGATGCACTTCATACATTGGTTGAAGAATTCAATAATACTCATCCTGATATTCATATAACTTCAATTAATATGGGCAATTACACAGCGTTATCTCAAAAATTGATGGCATCAATCCAAACCGGAAATCAGCCAAATGTTGCTCAAGCTTTCGAAGCTTGGACTACAAATATGGCAAAAGGTGATGTGCTGGTTCCAATGGATGATTTTATTGAAGAAGACCCGGATTTTGGCGAAAAAGATTTGGCAGATTTCTATCCTGTTTTCATCAAATGCAACACCATCGATGGCAAACTGCTTTCTTTTCCTTTTAATAAGAGTGTGAGAGTTTTATATTACAACAAAGATATTTTCTTCCAGAATGGTTTCGATCCCAATAAACCACCAACTACCTGGGATGATTTCAGGACTTATTGTCAGAAACTTACTCTTGATAAGGATGGAGATGGAAAAATTGATCAATATGGAACAACATTACGAATCAGTGCCTGGCAGTTTGAGAATCTTTTGCTTCAAGCTGGTGGTGAGATTATGTCTGCAGACAATAAAACTCCATTATTTAATAGTGAACAAGGCGTTTTGGCTCTTAATTTTCTGAACGATCTTTTGAATGTAGATAAGACAGCATATCTCTCTCCAGGATATGATGGTCAAAATGATTTTCTGGCTAGTAGATTAGCAATGTATGAGGATTCGAGTGTTTCAATATCTTACATGAAAAGATTGGGAGTTGACTTTAATATCGGAGTAACTGCTATTCCGATAAAAGATACACGGAAAAATATCATCAGTGGAACGAATGTTGTAATATTCAAAAGTGAAGATAAAAAAAAGGAACAAGCTGCCTGGGAATTTGTGAAATGGTTTACGGATACCAACCAAACAGCAAAATGGTCTGAGCTCACTTATTATATGCCTGTTCGTAAGAGTGCTTTCCAGGTTGAAGCCCTGCAGGAAAGACTGAAAAATAATCCTGAAATTGCTTCTGTATATGAGCAATTGAATTATGCCACTTTCGAACCGCAGATCAGTGAATGGTTTGAAACAAGAAGTTATCTGGAAGAACATGTAATTGAAAAAGTGCTGAGAGGAATCCTGACTCCTAAACAAGCACTCGATAAAGCAGCAAAAATGATTTCTGATATGATTGCAGAAAGGGATGAAAAATAGTGGCTCACAGATTTTCACGGATAAGAAATTAAACACCGAGAACACCGAAGACACCGAAAATTAAATATTTAATATCGAACTGATTGGACTCGACTTCAAAGCAAAGCGTGGAGTTGAGAACAATCCGCGGAAAATGAATATTTAATATTGTATATTGAAGATCTTCCTCCGTGCTCTCCGCCTGCCAAGCCGAAGTCCCGAAAGCATTCGAGACGAAGGCTGGTGTTCTCTGTGGTTAATTTATTGTTCGTTTTGTTTATTGCTACGAAATTAGTGTTTGTCAGTGTAAGTCAGCCTGCCGTGGCGTAGTAATAAGAAGACAGGTGGCAAAAAAATGAGTGAAAAATTAGAAGGATCCAAATAAATTTTCTTTTTGGAGGTTGCAGAATGTTTAATCAATTTGAGAATAAACATTCATTTTTAACAAAGTTATATTCTCATACCAAATTGAAAAAAAGTTCTGCAAAATAGAATGTTTTTGTCATCCTGAGGAATTCATCTTGCTTTTCTTTCGAAGGAACTTCGCTTATAATAAGATTCTTCGTTAGAAACTACTTCGAAGATTTCCTCAGAAAGACAGTTTTTTATCATTTTGCAGAACCCTTATAGAAAAAATAATAAAGAGGTTATGATGAATATAAATATTACTTTCCCGGATAAGTCAGTCAAATATTATCCGCTAAATATTTCCCCTTTGGAAATAGCAGAAAGCATAAGTCATGGATTGGCAGCAAATGTTATTTCTGCAAGAGTTAACGAAAAACTCGTTGACTTGAATTATCAAATTAAAGAAGATTCGGATTTTGAACTTTTCAAGTTTGATAATGAAATTGGAAAAGAAGTATATTGGCACAGTACTGCGCATCTTCTTGCACAAGCTGTGAAGGAATTTTTCCCGGACATCAAAGTAGCAATTGGTCCCGCAATAGAAAATGGATTTTATTATGACTTTGATAAAGAAATTCCTTTTAATGATGATGATCTGGTTAAGATCGAAGAAAAAATGAAAGAGCTGGCAAAACAAAATCTTAAATATTTCAGAAAAGAAATTTCCAAAGAAGATGCAATAGAACTTTTTTCCGAAATAAAAAAAGATTATAAAGTTGAACTTCTGGAAGAAATTCCGGAAGGAGAAACTATCTCTTTATACACTCAGGGAGATTTCACCGATCTTTGCCGTGGGCCACATCTTCCCCACACCGGAAAAATAAAGGCAATTAAGCTCCTCAAAACTTCCGGAGCATATTGGCGTGGTGACGAAAAAAATAAGATGCTGCAAAGGATTTATGGCATCAGTTTCCCATCCAATAAAGAATTGAAAAAATATCTTCAAGATCTGGAAGAAGCAAAGAAAAGAGACCATCGCAAAATTGGAAAGGAATTGGATTTATATTCAATTTCCGATGAAGTTGGAGCAGGTTTGGTGCTCTGGCATCCAAATGGTGGGATGATGCGTTCAATAATCGAAGATTACTGGAAAAAGCAGCATTTTGAAAACGGGTATGAGATTGTTTATTCTCCTCATATTGGAAAATCAGAATTATGGGAAACCAGTGGTCATCTCGAATTTTTTACTGAAAGTATGTACCAGCCAATTCTCGTTGATGAACAGGAATATTATCTTAAACCAATGAATTGCCCTTTTCATATCATTATTTATAATTCTAAAAAAAGAAGTTACAGGGAATTACCTTTGAGATGGGCTGAAATGGGAACTGTTTATCGTTATGAAAAATCAGGTGCTTTGCATGGATTGATGCGCGTTCGCGGATTCACTCAGGATGATGCTCATATAATCTGTACTCCGCAGCAATTGGATGATGAGATCGAGAAAGTCTTGATCTTTTCACTTGATATGTTGAAAGCATTCGGTTTTAAAGATTTCCAGATAAAGCTCTCTACTATGCCGGAAAAAGCAGTTGGTAAAAAAGAGGATTGGGATAAAGCTACAGAATCATTACGAAAAGCTCTGGAAAAATATGAGATAGAATATAGATTGGATGAAGGAGCCGGTGCATTTTATGGTCCCAAAATAGATATTGATATCAAGGATGCGCTAAATCGAGCCTGGCAATGTTCCACTATCCAGTTCGATTTCAATCTGCCCACTCGCTTTAATATGACCTATATAGGTGCAGATAATAATCCTCATCCTCCTTTTATGATTCATCGAGCTTTGCTTGGTTCAATCGAGAGATTTTTTGGCACTCTCATAGAATATCATGCAGGAAATTTTCCTATCTGGCTTTGTCCGGTTCAGGTTAGAGTGATTCCAATTTCAGAAAAATATGAAGATTATGCTAAAATTGTGAATTCAAAGCTTTTAAATTCTGAGATCAGAAGTAAGATTGATTTCAGTAATGAAAAGATCGGTTACAAAATTCGGGAAGCTGAAATGATGAAAATTCCATACATGTTTATTGTTGGAGAAAAAGAAAAAGATTCCCGAACTGTATCTGTTCGTCGCCATTTGAAAGGTGATTTGGGAAGTTTTAAGTTGGATGAGATAATTTCCAAGATTCAGCAGGAAATATCTGAAAAAATTTAATCGGTTAACTCGTTCCCACGCTCCGGCGTGGGAACGATGAAACTGACGCTCCTGCGTCAACAATGTGCAGCAATGTTTAATTCTTGCAGCAATAGATTTGTTTTAAACGCAGAGCGTTCAGCTATTATTTTCCCACGCAGGAGCGTGGGAACAAGCAGATGAGGATAGATTATTGACATAAAACTAAAGGCAGGAAAATGTGTTAAAAAAAATTGGAGACTTTAAGTGAATAAATACAATGAACTCCCAAGCCAATTTGCAGATCGAATTGGATATGCTTATACTTCCAATGTTCATAAAGTTAAAAAGAAAGAAAACGGACAATATTTTACACCAAATAAAATTGCTGATTTTATGAGTTCATTCTCAACAAAAACAAATCAAAATGTATTAAATATTTTAGATCCAGGTTGCGGAACAGGAACTTTAAGTTGCTCATTAATTGAATACTTAATTCAAAATAACGAAACATTAAATGAAATTAATCTAACCTGTTATGAAATTGATTCCGAATTAATAGATGTTACAAAACAAGTTTTAAGTTATCTTGAAAATTGGATAACGTTAAAAAAATCAAAACTAATATTTAAATGGGAACTTCAAGAAAAAGATTTCGTTGTAGATAATCAATTTGTGTTTAGTGAAAACTCTTTTTTCCAAAATGACAATAATCAAACAAAATATGATTTAATTATTTCTAATCCTCCATATTTTAAAATTTCAAAATCAGATGAGAGAGCAACAATTGCGAAATCTATTGTTCATGGACAACCCAATATATACTCAATATTTATGATGCTGTCAGCAAAACTTCTTTCAAAAAACGGTGAGATGATATTTATTGTCCCAAGAAGTTTTGCTTCAGGTCAGTATTTCAGACTTTTCAGAGAGCAATTTTTCAACGAAATTCTTCTTACAAATATTCACATTTTCAATTCGAGAAGGAAAGCATTTAAAAGAGACAAGGTTCTACAAGAAAATCTTATTATTAAAGTGATTAATAAAAAAAAATCAAAGAATGATAAAGTAACAATTTCTACATCTGAAAGCAGTGAAGATTTAAATAATTTTACAAATTTAAAATACCCTTTGGATGAATTAATTAATTTAAATAGTAACCAAAAAATTCTTTATATTCCTTTATCACAAAAAGATAATGATGTTATTAGAATGTTCAATAAATGGCAGAATAATCTTGAAAAGAATTTTATCAAAATCTCAACGGGACCTGTTGTTGCATTTAGAAAAAAGGATTTTCTTTTTGATAACACTGATTCTTCTAACAAAAATTATAGTCCGTTATTATGGCTTACAAATACAAAACCAATGAAATTAGTTTTTCCGGGAAGTAGAAATAAAAAACATTATATCGAGGATTGTTCAACAACTCAAAATGTTCTCGTAAAAAATAGAAATTATGTTTTATTAAGACGATTCAGCACAAAAGATGATAAAAGCAGATTAATTGCTACACCTTATTTTGCCGAAAGTTTCAAGCAATTGAAAATTGGAATTGAAAATCATTTGAATTATATCTATAAATATAAAGGTGAATTAAGCAAAAGTGAAGTAATGGGTTTAGCGGCACTTTTTAACAGTTCACTTTTCGATTTATATTTCAGAACATTTAATGGAAATACTCAAGTTAGTGCAACTGAACTAAAAGAAATTCCATTACCTCCAATGACAGAAATAGAATCTATCGGATTTGAGCTACTAAATTCAAATGAGTTTTCACAAGAAAATATTGATTCGGTAATTAATAAAATAATCTCAAATTAAGGAAATATTATGAGTAAAATTGAAGACGCAAAAAGAATTCTATCAGATTTAGGTTTACCCGTTAAACAGCAAAATGACAGAAGTGCAGGGATTCTATTGGCTCTTCTTGCAATAAAGGAGAAAACATCTTGGAAAAATACAAGTAATCCGATTATCGGTATTCACTCAATAATTGAGTTCTTAAATTCAAATTATAATTTTAGTTATGCAGAAAATACAAGAGAAAGTATTAGAAGACAAACAATTCATCAATTTGAACAAGCAGGATTAATTGAACGAAATAGAGATAACCCCTCCAGACCAATAAACAGCGGTAAAACTGTTTATAGCATAACTCCTGAGTTATTAGATGTTATTAAGAGTTTTAAAACAAAAGAATGGAAAAATAAATTAAATGCTTTCATTTCCGTAAGAGAAAAATTGGTTGAAAAATATAACAAGAAACGAGAACTAAAAAAAATACCTCTGATAATTAATGGAAAAGAATTCACATTGTCTGCTGGAAAACATAATGAAGTTCAAGCTGCTGTTGTAAGAGAATTCGCTGAAAGATTTGCAAAAGGTTCTGAATTATTATATCTTGGAGATACAGAAAAAAAGGATTTATTCTACAATAACGAAATTTTAACAAAAATTGGAATTCCTTTTGATAAACATAATAAACTTCCTGATGTAGTTATTTACGATGATAATAAAAATTGGCTTTATCTAATTGAAGCTGTAACATCGTACGGTCCGATTTCTCCAAAACGAATTATCGAATTGGAAGAATTATTAAGAAAGTGCGATGTTGGTAAAGTTTATGTAACTGCTTTTTCAGATTTTTCTGACTTCAAAAAGTATTCAAAAGATATTGCTTGGGAAACGGAAGTCTGGATTGTCGAATTTCCTGATCATATGATTCACTTTAATGGTGACCGATTTATTGGACCAAGATAAGAATAGCCTGTAACAAACTTGCCGTGCAATAAGCAAGAAGAAAAGCAAGAAGAATCGTGGTGAACGCCAAACAATGTGCAGGAATGTTTAATTTTTGTAGAAATATATTCGTTTTAACGCAGAACGTTCAGCATTATGTTCCAACGCAGGACAGCCTGTGTGAAAACGGATTTCTTTATGTTATAACGACCCCTTCCCTAACCCTTCCCCCTATCGAAGGGGAAGGGAACTGCCTGCGGCAAAAGGAGATAGGTTCTCCCCCTAACTAGGGGGAGTTAGAGGGGGTTAAAAAAAAATCGTGCTTTTCATCCGTTTTCACACAGGCTAAGGAGCTTTGGAACGAGTTGAGCTGTCTGGAAAAAAGGCAGAACAATGTTCTGCCACTACGATAGATGAATTGAGGAGTTACGATGAACATCATCGAAATCATTAAAAAAGAGCTGAATCTGGAAGCAGAAGCAATCAAACAAATTGCAGATAAAATTGATGAAAACGCAGAGAAAGCAGTAGATATTCTTTTCAAATGCCAGGGAAAAGTAATTGTTACAGGCATGGGAAAGACTGGAATAATTGCCCGTAAAATAGCTGCTACTCTTTCCAGTACAGGTACGACTTCCATTTTTCTTCATGCTGCTGAAGGGATACACGGCGATCTGGGAATTTTACAGGAAAACGATGTTGTTATTGCAATTTCTTACAGTGGCAACACTCCGGAAGTGATTTCGATAATTCCATATATCAAATTCCAAAAAATTCCCATTATTGCCTTAACTGGAAATGTGAAATCAAAGTTGGCAAAAAGCGCTGATGTGGTAATCGATTGTTTCGTTCCTAAAGAATATGAACCATTTGGTTTGGTTCCCACAGCCAGCACAACAGTTGCTCTTGCTATCGGTGATGCATTGGCTGTAGCACTTCTTAAGAAACGAAATTTCAAAGAAAGCGATTTTGCCAAATTCCATCTGGGTGGAACAATCGGAAAAAAAATGATTTTCCGTGTTTCCGACCTGATGCATGAAGGTAATAAAAATCCTCTTGTAAATGATAATGTTAAGATGGATAAGGTTATTTTGGAAATGACCTCCAAAGGTTTGGGATGTACTAATGTCATAAATAAAGAAGGAAAACTCATCGGCATAGTTACAGATGGAGATTTAAGACGTTTTCTCAGTAAAGGCTACACCGACCTGAATATAATAGTAACAGAGGCAATGACAAAGAAACCTAAGCATACAACTCCGAATACTCTAGCTGTAGATGCCTTAAATTTGATGGAAG
>JAUWNO010000178.1 GCA_030612605.1 Armatimonadota bacterium | reverse complement strand
TTTTTGCCACTGACTTTCACCGACTGTTATGGAGTGCAATAACCATGTTATTGCTTTTTTAAAATATCACGGATATTTTACTCCAAATTAACCTTGAAAAGGCTTCTGTCAAAGATTCATCTTGGTTTAGCCATTTCAAGGTTTCTTTCATAGTTGTTTTCCGCTTTCCAAACCCAGAAAGAGTCAAACGCAAGAACGTCTGAAAGAGACTTTTTCAGGATTTTTTCTGCTGAACCTTTTCCTTCGTGCACCTTAACGTTTTTAGCGGCTAATTCTCCTCTAATAAAATCTCTCCACAACTTTAATATCCAGGTTCTCCAACTCTTGCAGAACAGGATTATAAATGTCGGGAAGTATAGGCATGTGAACACCTTTTACATCGATTTCTCCCTCTAATATCATATGCACACCTATAGCGGCAGGAAGAGAAACGGTTCTTGCCATCGAGCTATCACCGTTTGGAATTCCGTAATCTATCATCGTGGAAGTTATCTTCTGGGTTTCATCCTTGTATTTGGCAATGAATTGATGATGAAGAACTAAAAGGTCACGTTCACCTTCTTCGTAAGACATTTTATCCAGCATGATTGCAGTGAGCACATCGACTGCTCCACCTTTTTTGATTGGAACGGGTGTGTCATCAAAGAAACCGAGCCATTCGAATTTCTTCAGAATAACGCTTTCTTCGGGAAGATTGTATTTTTCCATAAGAAGCATTTTCAGGCATTTATCTTTATCTGTTTTGAGCATTTTTTCCAGGATAAATTCCTTAACAGTTCCTTCCAGGTTTTCAAAGATTTCATCTTCTTTATAGAAGCCCATTTGAGACATAATGTACCAGGTAGCGCAGTGACTTATATTTCTGAAAGTTCCACGATACATTGTTTTCAGGTGTTTCAATCCGTAAAGTTTTGTGTAGCCCATTGAATCTCTGTTTGGATAAGCTTCGAAAGTACCTGCATTTTCCACATCCACAAACCAGTAATTTTTGAAAAGGTCTTTTCCTTCAACTTCTATAATTTTACCATCTTTCATGAAACGGGCACCGTTCCCGGCAGCTTTCAGAACGCCTTTGGGAGCCCATGAAAATTTATAACCCAGAGGATTTGTATTAGCTTCCGGAGCTGGAAGCCCGCCGCAATAACTCATGAAGCTTACAATTTTTCCACCTTCTTTCTCTACATGATGGAAAATTTTCATAGCACTCATATGATCGATACCGGGGTCAACGCCGATCTCATTCAAAATGATAATTCCGGCATCTTTTGCTTGCTGATCTAAAGCTCGCATTTCCGGGCTGATATAAGAAGTTGTCACCATATCTGTCTTAAATTCGATGCATTTTTTTGCCACTTTCACATGCATGGTTGCAGGAAGCAGACTCACAACCAGGTCACTTACTTTTACAAATTTTTCCATTGCTTGTTCATCGTCGGATAGAAACTGTTTTGCTGTTGCATTTGTGTGTGGTGCTGCCAGCTTTTCCGCTTTGCTCAACGTTCTGCTGGCGATCGTTATTTCATAACCTTTACCTGCCAGATAATCCACCATGGGTTTTACTACTAATCCTGCTCCGAAAATCGTTACTTTTTTAGCCATTAAAATTCTCCCATCTTTAAAAATTTTTGAAAGCCAAATTGGTAAATTAAAAAAACGTGTCAACCTTAATAAACTGACACGTTTTAATAATTCTTCAAATAAAAAAAGCCGCTATTTTTTTTCTTCTTTCTTATACAAAATAAAAGAATAAAGAACCGGATATAAGCAAACAATCATAACTAGAATAAACATTATAATTAAAGCACTTTGTGAATTCTTCCATAATAACGGAATAATTATCATCAACAAACCACCGATGATAAAGCCGATTCCACCTAATCTGTGCGTTTTTCTCCATACTTCTTCGGATGATAAAGTCCACGGAGTGCGGATACCGGCAAAAAAATTGGAAGGAATTTTTGGCAGAAGATTTCCCAGCATAATGAACATTAATCCAATAAGATAAAAGATCATATTCCCGCTTGGATTCAAAATTTCTTTTGCCAACAGGATCATGTAAATATGAATACCGGCAAAGAAAAATATGATGATCATTGCCAGACTGGGAATTACTCTTTCAAATCTTTCCTGTGCGTTTTTATAGCGCACTGAAATGTGGGGAAGAGCCATTATAAAAAGCAACATCACCAGGTTAATTCCGGGAAATAAAAGTACTCCTGTCCATTTGTCGTAATATCCGTCGATCTCACCTTTGATGTTCCAGTGACAGGGAATTTTTGCATCTTCCGATAAAGATAATCCCAGATATAAAGACGCAATTATTTGGATGATAATAATTATAAAACACCATTTGAATTTACTCATTTTTTTCCTCCTGTATCACCATCGTCCCGATGGTTTCTTTTTCCCGTAGGGACTACGGGGTTACATTATTTTATTAAATCTCCAATCTTCAGGTTCAGAAACCAATCCTGCTTTCACAGGATTATGATAAATATAGCGAAGGACATTTCTAAATTCATATTCATTCCTGATATAATGATCATAAAACTCTCGATACCAGAAATCGTGTTTTCTATTCAAAACTTTATTTGCTTCTCTTGCTGTAAATCTTTTATGGCTATACATTATATCTTTTAACTCGTAAAATTTGTTTTCGCTTTCAATCTTCATTGGTCTTATTAAAATATGAATATGATTGGGCATTATGCAATATGAAAAAAGTTCGTATCTTTTCTGATGTCCCCATAATAAACTTTCTTCAACTATTTCAGCAATATTTTTTTCCTTTAACCATTGAGGTGAATTGCTGATTTCTGGATAAAATAAATCTTCAATCAGAAAAAGTTTATATTCATATTTTGTGGTAATTTCTTTTCTTTTTTTAGAATTTTTATGAATTTCTTTCTGCATTCTGTATTTTATTTTTCTAATTGATTCTTTCTTGTAAAATGCTTGTGGTAAACTGAATGCAAGACGATACGTGATGAAAATTGCAGCATTTTTCGGTTGAATATGGGGCAGAAATCTTTTATACATTTTTTTCCTTTCCCATCGGGACGATGGGGTTACCGTATCACTATCGTCTCGATGGTACTTTTTTTCCCTTCGCGACGACGGGGTTACTGATCTCCATAAAATATGAAATTACATCTTCCAGAATTGATGAATTAAGAAAGTAGGTTATGAACTGTCCGTTTTTCTCCGAACTTATCAGGTCTGCATTTTTCAATATTTTCAGATGCTCGCTTATCGAAGGTTTGGAAATATCGAAATTATCTGCAATCTCGCCGGCAGTCATATCCTTTTTTCTGAGAAGGCTTATTACCTTTCGCCTGTTTGCATCCGAAAGAGCTTTGAAAACTTTATCGCTTAACATTAACTTCTCACTCCATTCTGGAAGTATTTAGTCTGTTGCCTAAATATCTAAATACAATTTATCTGTCAAATCTTTTTTGGTTCTTCTAAGAATTGGGAAAAAAAATATCCAATATCCAACACGGAATATCCAAGTATGAAGGAAAAATAATTTTTGATCATTTTAATTTGGGATTTTGAAATTATTTGTAATTTGGAAACAAGTAAAAAAAGACTTGGCATAAGCCCGACTTGTCACGGCGTAATGCAATGAAGCTGGAAGGGTCCTGTGCTAAGTCGATCACCAACCAACCAATCTGCTAACCATCTTCCAACTTATCCCAAGATTCCTGCGGAACTTAGGACAAGTTTCAACCAAGACTTCTTCGTCGATTGGAAAGACATTAACCCCACTCGAAGAGTGGCTTTTTTATATTTAACTGGGTTTTATCTGAGTTAGAAATTAGGATTTTGGATTTTCTATTTTGATTCCTGATTGTCTTATTTATGATCAATATTTGTAGATGCTTCCACCAATAAATTCACGCAGAACCGAATCAGGAGGAATAGGGGAGTCGTCATCAACTGGTTCAATTTCATTGAGAATTTTCAGCACTCGAACGGCACGCAAATACGCATCTTCATGCAAGGGATTATCTTTATATTTATCAACCCAATCTTTGAAATTCTGTATAAGTTTGTGTTTGTAAAGCGGCAGTTCATAAGGCATTCCACTATTGATAATATAATCTGCAGTTCCAATGTTCGGAATAATATTGCGAAGCTCACTTGCCCGCACATAATGCCAGTGGAGAAGCGTCTGTTCCGGATTATACGCTCTATAGGATGCATCTCTTAACATGCGACGTATCATTCGCAGGTCGGTCCAGCGGATAAATTGTCCATCAGAATTCTTCATCTGCAATAAAGATTCAAGATACAATTTGAATTTTACATCATCGGAAATACCTTTTGTCATAGCAGGAAAAAGACCATGAAGACTATCGATGAGCAATATCTCATTTTCTTCCAACTTCATAGGAGTCTGATTCAATTTCCTGGTTCCAGTTTTAAAGTTATAAAAAGGAATTAGCACCTGCTCTCCATTGCAAAGTCGTTTCAAATGTTCGTTTATAAGTTTTAGATCGAGTGCTTGCGGAGTTTCAAAATCGTAATCGCCAAACTCATCTTTGGGATGCATAGCCAGATCAAAGAAATAATTATCAATATTCAAAGGCTTGAATTTTAAATCTTTCTTAGCCAAATGCTGTTCCAGTTTGATGGTTGTGGTTGTTTTGCCGGATGAGGAAGGTCCACTTATAATCACCATTTTCAGGTTGTCACCTTTTTCTGAAATCAATTCGGCAGCAGTATTAATATTATCTGTATAAAACGATTCCGATTCATTTACAATAGCCGGGAATTCACCTTTTTTTATTCTTCTATTCAGGGCTTGGATGGTGTGAACATTCTTTGATACAGCCCAATCCAGAATTCGCCAGATCTTTGGCCAGGGAATGTTTTCGGAAGGATGAGATGAGCGTTTAAATCTCTCTCTTCGTTTTTGATTCCTCTCATTTCTATAAAGAATATAAGCTTTTGCAACTTGCGAGTGACCGTTTTTTATTAGGACATTTTCCACGATATCTTGAATTTCTTCAATATTTGGGATATGATTTTCCGGAGCGGATCTTTCTAAAAATTCTATGACTTCCTTTGCTAATTTTTCAGCAGTTTTTTTATCACGACCACCCAAAGATACAGCAGCTCTGTAAATAGCGTTCATTATCCTTTCAGGTTTAAAGGGCACCTTTGCACCACTTCTTTTGATTACAAATTTTATTTTACTCATTGGAATCTCCTCTGTCTTTTTAGACTTGCCTGAAAACAAAGCTTGGTGTACTATTCAAAATTACAAATGGTATTAACTGCATAATTAAGCAAGAAAAAAAATATTTGACAAAATAAAAAATAATTTTAACTTTCGA
>JAUWNO010000382.1 GCA_030612605.1 Armatimonadota bacterium | reverse complement strand
GAAATCATCAAAGCAATAAAAAACCTGACTGTTCCCAAAGAAATAGAGAAGGAATTTTCAGCTTTCAGAAATTTGGCAAAAAAAAATGAAATTACAGATGAGAACAATAACACTATAAAACTGATTCTGGGTAATGCTGTTCATACAATAGAGCAACTTCCAGAAGATCTCTACGACCGCGTTTTTTTTGATCCATTCTCTCCCCAGAAACAACCTGAAATGTGGAGCAAAGAAGTATTCCAAAAAGTATTTGCTGTGATGAAACCCGGAGCCAAATTAAGCACTTATAGTTGTGCAAAAACTGTTAGACAAAATATGATCGCAGCAGGCTTCAACGTGTTGGATGGTCCTGCTATTGGAAGAAAAAGTCCTGCTACGATAGCGAAGAAACCAAACTTGCAAAACGCGATAACTTTATAAAATTTGCGATTTAAAAGCAAAATAAATATAATTTTTGCGTTTGGGGATACTTAACTCGCAACCTGCAATTTTGTTACTTCAACCATCCCGAGCGAAGCATTATGCAACACCGAGACGGTGTTGATAAATAACATTGTGTTTCAACCGGGACGGTTGAAACAACAGCGGAGCGAAGACGATTGAAACACAACGAAAAGCTTTGTACAAGAAAAAATATCTTGCAATAAATTACCATTATTCGCTAAAGGTAATCAGGAATATTTCAGGAGATTTATATGGTTCAAACATACGAATACATTAAATTAATCGGATTAGTAGCTTTTCTGGCTGGTATATTGAAGCTTATCATAGGGTTTCTGGGACACTCTTTTGGTACACATTATTTATCTTCATTCATAATCCTCGGAATTGGAATTGTGTTATATCTTCTTGGATTGATCATTCAAAAAATAACAGAAGTAAAAGAGGAATAAATGTTAGAAAGAATCACTGATCCGGTAGAACTCCCGGATGAAAAAGAGTTCGATAGAACCCTGCGTCCCAAATTCTTAGCCGAATTTGTGGGGCAGGAGCAAATCAAAGAAATTCTTGATATTTCCATCCAGGCAACAAAATTAAGGAAAGAACCTTTAGATCATGTTTTGCTGTACGGTCCTCCAGGATTGGGCAAAACAACTCTCGCTCACATCATTTCCAATGAGTTGAATGTAAATGTCAAAGTAAGTTCCGGTCCTGTTCTGGAAAAAGCTCCTGACCTGGCAGGAATTCTCACAAATCTGCAAAAATACGATGTTTTCTTCATCGACGAAATTCACCGCCTGAACCACGTGGTAGAAGAATATATGTATCCTGCCATTGAAGATTTCAACATGGAAATAATCATTGACAGCGGACCGAGTGCCCGTTCCCTGAAAATTGATATTGAGCCTTTTACTTTGATTGGAGCTACTACGCGTGCCGGACTTCTCACCTCACCGCTGCGATCCAGGTTTGGCCTTGTTCTCAGGTTGGATTATTATGATGTTAAAAGCATCAAAAAAATTATTATTCGTTCTGCTGGTTTGATGGCTATTCCTGTGGAACCGGAAGGTGTCGATGAAATCGCTCGCAGAAGTCGTGGCACACCGCGTGTTGCAAATCGGCTCCTGCGGCGTGTTCGGGATTATGCTCAAATCAGAGGTGATGGTACGATTACCAAAGATATTACTATCAAAGCCCTCAAAATGCTGAATGTGGATCATTGCGGTCTGGATGAAATGGATAAACGCCTTTTGCTGACCATCATGGAAAATTACGGAGGAGGTCCGGTAGGGCTGAAAACTCTTTCTGTTGCTGTGGGAGAAGACCCTGGAACTGTGGAAGAAATTTATGAACCATATCTGATTCAACAAGGATTTCTGGATAGAACTCCTCAGGGAAGAAAGGCAACAATAAAATCCTATAAACATTTTAAGATCACACCTTCTCAAGAACAGATTACAATTTTTGAGAATGTGGAAGAATAAGTAAAACCTTCGGAACGGTCAAACGCAGAGAGAACTTCCGAACGGTTACGAGATGTGGGTTGCGAATCCGGTAGTTGCAGGAGAATCCTCCGTAATGGTCGGTGTCAGTAGTGTCAACCATTGCGAAGGTCAAGAAAAGCAAGAAGTTTTACAACCATTCGCAATGTCTGGTTGATGAAATTTGGAAGGTCAAAAAAAAATAAAAAAATTTAAATCATTAGTAAAAAGTTAATACTAAAGGGTTCTTCAAAATAGAATGCTTTTCACCTCACCTCAATCCTCTCCTAAAAGGAGAGGAAGATTTTGTTCTCCTTCTCCTCGATAGGAGAAGGTCGGGATGAGGTGGATAAGAAAATAATGGAAATAAAAAAAAATGGAGTGAGTATGAAAAAAATCATCCTGATAATATCATTATTGATTATCCTTCAACTCTTATCTGCCATAGATTTTAGAGATTGCAACTGGGGATTTTCAATGAGAAAAGTAAGACAAACCGAAAAAGCAGAATTTTTTGCAGAAACTGAAGAATTCCTGGTTTATCAAGACAGTGTTGCCGCTTTCGAAGCAACTGTCATCTACTACTTTATCGATGACTCCCTGGTAGAAGGCATTTACATAATTCAACCGGAATATTTGCTTTTCAACGATTATATTTGCGATTTTTTTACTTTAAGAGAACTGCTAATTCGAAAATACGATGAACCTCTCGACGACACGGATGTTTCGGAATATATGTTAAAGGAAGACTTTGATAACAAAATCGGCAGGGCAATTGCAAAAGGAGAGAA
>JAUWNO010000009.1 GCA_030612605.1 Armatimonadota bacterium | reverse complement strand
CGTGTCATTTAATGAAATTAATGACATTTGAGAGGCTTGAGCCGTATGAGGTGAAAGTCTCAAGTACGGTTCTTAGGAGAGAAGGAAAGAGTAATCTTTCTGACTTATCCGACTGCGGTTCAGTCTCGTGGTTTGTTTCGTCTGAATCGTTCCGATTCAAACTTTGGTTTGTCCGCTTTTTGTTGAGATCGTTCCGATCCCGCAGCGTGCACGAACCATTATTCGAATAAATCCCTCTTTCTTAAAAGAATTTCATCTTCCCTGTCATCTCTCAGGATCGTCAGATAAAACTTTGCAACCTTCTTATTCATCAACATTTCCATGATCTCTTTTTGTGAGATCTCAGCATGACTTTTACCGTTTATCGCCTGCAGTTCAGTGTCGGAAGTAATGCCAAATTCAGCAGCAGGAGAGTTTTTCCAAATTCCTGTAATATCAAATTTATCATCTTTTCTGGAAATCATTATTCCAGCTGAATAAGCCAGAGTATAGTTGTTATTATAAACTTCTGTGAACATAACCTGCCGCTTGGGATAGTCGAGAATGGTGATGTAATTTTCCAAAAAGTATTTACCGATCAGGACTACTTCCTGTTGCAGGAAAGCTGGAAGTTCGGCAAAGATCACGGAAATATCTTTCAAAACAATACCTCCGAAACGAATTTCATCCATCTTGCACAGATAACTTTTTGGTGGGGTAGGAGTTGGCCATTTCGCAAAGAAGCCATCTGCTTCGATCAAGCCATTTTTCTCTTCTTCCGAAAGATTCTCCATCCAGGAGATGGGCAGCACAAATGCGTAATGCAAGCCGGTATTGATGAGACCGGGAAGAGTTTTTTTGCTATTTATCCGAACATCGACGGTCGGGAAATATGGAAAAATTATCTCAATATCCATCAGTAGGTCTTTGTTGGTTCGTTTTTTTAATTTTTGTGAGTTACGGAAAGTAATGGTCTGCTTCTGGTAATTGAATTCCGATTGAAAGAACCTGAGATAATCTGAGCCTATCATCCCGGAATGCTGAAATTTGAACATCTTCCTGAAATCAATTACACCCATCTTTAAGCGGTTTACGGTCACATCCTGCAATTTGATCTCATCTGTTTCTGCAAGTTGTACATTATTTTGAGGAATGCTGATAAGTTCCATTTTTAGGCTGTCTGCAATACTTTTATCCAGCATGGTCAATCCACCTGTATCCAGTACAATAGTCTGGATTGAACCGTTTATTTCGGCTTCCACTTCGATAATATGGGAAGCTACCAATTTAAAGGAAACAACTACGTCAGATTCTAATTTTTGACCCTCTCCACCTTTGAATTTTTCAAACATTTTGGTCTTAGCTACCTGGCAGGAAATCAGGGTAAGAGCTATAATAACCATCACTAAACAAAAAATCTTTTTCATAAATCCTCCAATTTTTCTGATAGTTAAGGGTTCTGCAAAATAATAAACACTGTCTTTCTGAGGAAATCTTCAAAGTAATTTCTAACGAAGAATCTTATTTTAAGCAGAGATCCTTCGATGGAGAAGCAAGAAGAATCTCTCCAGTCTTCGCTCGCTTCGACTTGGCAAGCAGGATGACAAAAACACTCTATTTTGCAGAACTCATTCTACTTGTTTATTTTTTTATTAAGTTCCAGGTCATTTGGAATAAATCTCTTGAAGCTGTGTTCAAATCAAGATCTTCATCGATCTCGGCTATGAAAGCACTTCCTTCCAAAATGCAATGAATGAGCAAAGAGAGTTTTTCCGGATCAATCTGCTCATCAATCTTATTTCTGGTTTGAGAATCTATGATGCTTCTCTTGATCTTTTCCCTTGCTCCTTTGATATCCAGAGCGATCCGGTCTCGGAATTTAGTTTTGTATTTACTTAAAGTCATCAAAAGGTCATTATAGCTGTTGGGATAGATTTCATTAACTTCATCCAGAAGTATGAGCTCGACATTTTTGTACATAGGAATGGCTGAGAACATCTTTTGCAGGAATTGTTCTCCGTTTTGGGCATCTTTAAAATATTCCAGACTCCACTCCGACATTTTATTAGTGAAATGATCTAAAACGCCTTCTACCATAGCATCTTTGTTTTGATAATGATAGTAGATAGCTGGTTTGGAAATCCCTACTTCTGCGGCAATCATTGCCATGGAAACATTGTGAAAACCCTTTTGCAGAAATAGCTTCAAGGCATTCTTAACAATCTGTTCTTTTGTTTTCATTATTTCTCCTTACCGAACGGTAGGTAAGAAATAATAATTTGATTAATCTGTCAAATGTTTTTTGGAGAGTGTTATGAATTTTAATTCGTAATGAATGATGTGTTGAAAAAAATTTATTAACAATTTTGCAGATTTTACTCAGGGTGTGATTTCCGAGTACGCCGATAATACAAAAAAACGGGCTTTCACCCGTTTCATTTGTTCATATATTACTGAAAGATCAGTCCGTTGAAGTCTTTTGCATCCTCTTGAGATTTTCTTTAAATACTTTCAAATTAGGATCATCTTCTTTGGCTAATTCGCAGGCTTTTGCATAGTTCTCTTTTGCCAGTTCAAATTGTTCATTATTCTCATAAGCTTCACCCAGACTATCGTAAACATTAGCAGATTCTGGAAACCTCTTTACATTTTCCTGGAAAACTTCGATCGCTTTCTCAATTTCTTCTTTATTGAAATAATTATATCCTAAATAATTGATAACATATTCCGGTGTCTGGATTTCATAACTAAATTTTTCCGAAATAGTTTTATAATGATCATCGATAGCTGCTAATCCTTCTTCATATTTTGCCTGTGGTAAAGTCCAGCCGTCATACAACTTCTCCAGACCATTGTAAATACTTAAATGAGGAATAGAACCATGAGTTTCTTCTTTCATATGTACATAAGTGAATTCCAAGTTTTCGGGTGCTTTAATTTCGATTAGGGAAGTAAACATATCTATGGCAGGAATGTATGGAGGCTCATCGCCCAACGTCATATAAAAATATTTATTATTACTGTAACTCGATCTCAAAGCGGTTTCAGCTTGTGTTACCAGTAATTGCTCATCCCAATGCAAAACCGGACTAATAGAAATATATGAATTAAATGTACCAGGTTTTTCTAAGAAAGTATAAGTGGTAAACGTTCCACCAAATGAATGTCCTACCAGAATACGATAAGGCTGCGTTCTGTAATTGTCTTCAATATATGGGATCAATTCATCCGTGATGAAGGTAAGAAATTTTTCAGCGCCACCAGAAGTTGGAGCTTTTTCAACATGAGTAGGTAAAAAATCCCTGTTTCGATCAACATTCTTGATGGCAACTACTATTGTCTGCGGCATTAATCCCTGCGAAGATAGAAATTGTACAATACCTGTAACATGATGAAAATGATATCCTCCATCCAAAAGATAAAGTACAGGATATTCAGCACTTGCACCCTCATACCCGGCAGGTAAATAAACAAGCATCTGCCGCTCTTCATCCAGAACTTCAGATTTGATAGTTATTGTTTCACCAATTGTGATCTTATTATCGCCTTCCCCTGCCCAAAGTAAATTGCTGGTCGATAAAGCAATTAAGAAAATAATAACTGCTGCTTTGAATAATTGAGACCTAGTTTTCAATAAATCCATTTTTCCATTTCCCCCTTAAATTTATATGCCTGTTTTAAGAAGCAACTTATATTCCAAGCTGCTAACTGTAAGTAAATTAGAAAGTAACGAAAATCCGGAAAAAATTATTATGTTCACTTGTGAACATAGAGCGTGCGATAGTGAACAAATGATTCTACTCATTCCCACCTTTCCAGTTGGTAATGTAATAACCGACGAAGTTTCTACTTCGCATTCTTAGCAGTACCAGCAGCCGAAGTTATTGTCTTACGAACTGGAAAGTTCGTAAGGAGTAAGATAGGTAAAAACAGTATCGCCTTCCCACTATTTCAAAAAATAATTTGACAAGAAAACCTTTGTATAAAAAATAGCTTTGTAATACAAAGTACTTTAAATTTTAAAAAAGGAGGTAGTATGGATCAAATTACTAATGAACAAGCTTTAGAAGTAATTAAAGAAATGATCGAAAGAACAAAAAGGAAACAAAATTACACAGGTTTTTATCATCTTTTGTGGGGTGTTCTTATTTCTATTGCGATCGTAGTAATGTACATTTTGCACGAAGCTCAATTGTATCACCTGATTGGATATTCCTGGGCATTTTTTTGTATTGGAGGAGCAATTGCCAGTGTAATTTATTCAAAGCGAACTTATGAAAAACAAGGCAGTATCCAATATCCGGATCTTGGAATAAGTTCTATATGGATCGGTTTAATGATAGCGATGTTTTTTGTTGCATTTGTTTTTCCCATTCTAAAAGCTTATGAATGGTATATTGTGTATGCAATGGTAAGTTTGTTATTGGGAGCTGCAAATTTTTCCACGGGAATTTTATTAAAGCAAAAAATGCCGATAATCAACGGAATACTTTGGTGGATTGGTAGTATATTTCTGCTTATTTTGGAAAATCAGGTTGCTTTTATGAGTGTATTTGTTTTGCTTCTAATCGTTAATAATATTATCCCCGGTATCTATTTGTGCGGTCTGGCAAGGAAACAAAATGGAAAGTAAATTTGCTGAACTGGATTCTGTCATCCATTCTCGGGTTCGCCTGGCTATTATAATATTGCTTCTTCAATCTGAGACTGCAGATTTTACATTTCTGAAAAAAGAGATTGGAGTTTCGGATGGAAATTTGAGTACACATTTAAGGAAACTGGAAGAAACCAAATACATCAAAGTGCAAAAACGCTTTGAACACAGGAAACCTAAAACAACAATTTCTCTTACAGACAAAGGAAGAGAAGCCCTGAATGAATACACAAAAAACCTTGAGGAATATCTCCGTTTAGTATCTGAGGGTAAAAAATTGTAGATCGAACCCTACAAAATAAACGGGCTTTCGCCCGTTTTATTCTTCGCCTTTTTCTTCCGCTTCCACTTGTTTTTCATTTTTGAATAGATGCTGCTCAACAATGCGTGGTCTTTGGTGCTTCTTTACGTTATAATGTGAACTGAACAATATCTTAGAAAGAATCACCAGCATAATTCCTTGCCAGTAGCCGATAGGATTGGAATCGAAGATTACTGTAACCGTGCTATTCCACAGAAGCTGAACCAGCCACCCCAACAGGAAGAATATTCCAATTCCACCCAAAATGAAAAGCGGTATCAATTTTTTGTGTTTTACATTTTTACACATTTTATCCTCCATTAATTTTATATTTCAAGGGTTCTGCTAAATTAGGAAATTTTGAAAATTATGGAAGAAAAGCAGAAATTCCAATTATTCAACTCATCCCCTAACCCCTTCTCTTACAAAGAGAAGGGGAAATCGAAATCATCCCTCTATTTGATAAAGAGAGGGAACGAGGGTGAGTTAGAAATAGAATTTTGACAGAACACTTTTTATATTCCAAATTCCGGACTTATGGTGAATCTATTACCTTTTATCAGATCTTTCAACAGAAGAAAAAATCCAAGAAAAGGAACCCATCCAGCATAATCCATCAAACTATTGTCTGTATCTTCTGAAAAATTGATTTTCTCTGCAGCATGCAGGAGTATCTTCATTTCCAGTTCATCAGGAGCTGGATATAAAGCCTTTTTATAAATCTGGTTTTTAAACATTTTACACCTCTCTTGCTAATTCCAAACCTGGCTGAAGCAGTTTTCTGAGATAATGAATCGCATACCTGTAGCGCGAAGAAATTGTATTCCTGTTCTGTTGCTTCAAATCGCTTATCTGGTCAAAGGTCATGTTTTCGAAAATATGCAGGTGAAGCACATCGTAGAATTCCGGCTTTTCTTTTGCTAATTTTAAAAGCGATAATTTCAGTTCTTCTTCTTGAATAGGAAACTCATCATCCTCTTCTGGGTCTTGGTCCGGAACGTCATATTCAGGGTTGAGTAGAATTATTTTTGCCTGCCTGCTTCTATTTCTCAGCAAGTTCATTGCGATCTGGAACAAGTAGGATTTGGGTTTATTAATTTCCTTTTTTGTGATAGCATCGATAAATCTTACAAATGTTTCCTGGAAAAGATCAGCAGCATTTTCTTCACTTCTGTTTTTGAGGAAAGTATATAAGGAATCTTTATAGTTTTCATAGAATGTATGGAAGGCATTCATGTTCCCATTAAGATATTCTGCCAATAATTCTTTGTCCGTCATAATTCCTCAAATTCTTTTCTCACCTGATAAGACACAAAACTATCGATTTGGTTTTAATTTTTTTTAAAAAAGTTCTATACGTTCTTTTATATAGTTCTTGATATACAAACATTTTATTTAGTCGGAGCTACAAATATTTACATCCCACAGCCAGTCTCCGTAAACTGCGCCCCGGCATACAGTGGCTGTGAAACGAGTCTGAAATACTCAAATCTTAAAAGTTATTCCTTTATTTATCAAGTAATCAGAAACCAGGTTAACCTGCAATTTAGCCGCTTTCATGAATTGGAAAAGTGGCAATTCTGTAACTTGATTATTAGTTAATTCTTTTAGTTCATTTGGTTTGATTTGCCATAACATTTCTTGATAATCAATTTCCTTATCCAACTCATTCGTTTCGAAATAAGAATTGTCTTTTATAAATTTTTTCCATTTTTTAATTCTTCCAGATTTCTCAGCTTCATGTTTTAAAAGTGATACTATTTCATCCGCAAAATTATTCCATTCAATGATTTGATTGATATCACCCAAACTTGGTTGTTTCCTGATAAGACGAATATAAAATTGATGAAGCAGTTGTGCACCTAAATAAAAATCGGCCCAGTTATCCCGTACTATAATGCCTCGATTGCTTTCTTCATATTCATATTTCCATTTCAAATAAGGTCTATCTGGATAAGTAGCAACTGAACCATGACCGACAGGAATAAGTTCAGCGAAATTTGTTTTTACATTATTCATGAATTTTTTATACTTGCCTACAACATAGTCAATTATTGACGGAATATGATTACCAACTACTTCAGTAGAACCTTGCTTAACCTTGTTCCAATCGGAACTGATTCCCAGAAAACCAAAATGGGCGAAAGTATCAGCAAAGCTATGAGAAGCAATTCCTGCAAGGTATAAGCCAAAGTCTTCGTTGATATTATCTTCTGCATTTTTTAACACTTTTTTGGCTAATTCTGAATCTGGCTTACAGATCATCTTCTCTTCGAAAATTCCATTTTCAGATTCATTGCCTGGTAAAAAGTGAAACGATGTCCAGACTTTCCATTGATCTTCATAAATAGCATTCTGATAATCTATTGGTTTATGTGATGTCATCACAGAGCGTAAGGCTTTTTGTGATTTGCGAAATATTATATTTTCACCTTTTACTGCATCATCCACATATTGTGAAGCATAAGATATAATGTGGGCATTTTCAGAATTAATACCAGCTAAACGACAGAGTGCATAAACACCATAAAAATGCATGTCAATTTGCATGGGAGACCTCCTTTGTTTCTAAAATTTCATCCGAAAATTTAACATCCAATTCTTTTAATTTTTCTTTAGTATCTTTATCAATATCTTCAAGACATGATATACAAAGTAGCTTTCGAGCACGACTAAAAGCGACAAAACCTTCCCTACTTGTTTTGTTTTGTTTATCTTCATTTGTTTCAAGCCATTTTTTTAAAATGTTGTTTGATGGTGAAATAACTAAAACACATGTAGCTTCTAAACCTTTAAATTTATGAATTGTTGCACAAAATGTATTTTTATGTAAATCTAACTCAATTCCATCAGATTTACTGAATGCAAAATTAATCAAATTGTTACAAGTAATCAATTTTCCATTAGTCTTATTTTCTAGTTTTAGTTTTTCTCGAAATTTCTTTTTTAGAGAAAATGTATAAAAACTAAATAGATTTATGTTGTCGTCATTTTTAGCTTTTTCTTTAAAATAAGTGATACATTTTTTATTCGTATATTTATGAATTAATTTAAGTATAAACTTTCTGAATTCTATAATGCTTAAAGTGAAATTTTCTTCGATAATTTCTTTTTTATTTTTATTTACACCACTTACTAAACAAACTTCAAACATCTGATAAAATGACAATACTGAATTCTTCATATTATTTTCTATCAATTTTAGATTATACTTATTTCTAAAATTTGATAAAAGTATAATTGTATTAATCGGAGAATCATCTTTCCATGATTCTGATAATATTACTTTATAAAAGGTATCAGTATTTTCTGGAGACGACTTACTGAGATTAATTAATTCCTCAAACTTAGTATAAATTGTTTCTATTATATTATCATTAATGAAAACTACTGGATAACTATTGAGAGGATTCCTTGCGATTTGTTCGAATCTTTCAAAGTTACTAATGAATTTAACAATTTCTTCTGAAGAACGCCAATTATCTATAATCTCTTCAGTTGTTACGCCTTTTTCAATTATCAAATTATCTATTGTATCTGTAACTTTGTTTCTTATTGGTAAAGGAAAGCTAGTTGTAGAATGTATTTTTTGTTTTTTATCTCCAATGAAAAAACTTGAAAACTCTCTTCCATTGATAAGGGACTTAAATATTTCATTAATAAAGTGATCTGAATCTTGATATTCATCAACATAAAGAAATTGGATTCTATTTGAGATTTTCTTAATAATTTTAGTAACTTTTGATAATTTGAATGCGGTGAAGATAGATGTTCGATAGCAAATCTTCCCTTCTTTTAATAGCTTTTTTTCAGTTTTGAATTCACTTGCTATCCTTCTTTGTTCGTTAGCAAAATTGCCACTTTTTTTTACTGCTTCACAGAAGCTAAGCTCATTAACGCTTTCTAATAATTTATCTTTAAAAAAATCTTTAAAGAAAAGTCTAAAGTAAGGAATGATGAAAAAGTGATTAAGAAAGCTATGAATTGTTCCAATAAACAGATTTGGAGGAATATCTATTTTTTTTGAAATTCTATTTCGAATTACCTCAGTTGCTGCGTTAGTATATGTGATAACACAGCAAAACTTATTAGCTTTCAAATCATTTAATGCAGATAATACTTTTTCAACCATATTGTGGGTTTTTCCCGCTCCTGGACCTGCAATTACAACAATCGTATTATTCGGCATTAGGTTCATTTTTTATAAATTTAAAACCATCTTTAATATATTTTGGAATTTCGAATTTTAAAATTCTATTTTCTTTCTTAAACTCTTTAAAATTACCTTTTTCATCTTTTAGAGTTGCATATTCATCGAGTTCATACCGTAAAGCCATAGCAAAATCGGCTTTAGCATTTTTCATCTTCTCATAAAGTGTATCGTGCTTAAATTCCTCATTTTTGTATGCTTCACAAAGTTTAGGGTGAATCTTATCAAATGCATCAAGAATGATTTCCTGAGCATGTTCATCCTTATTACATTCAAATAATTCAGTTTCAAAAGTTATAGTATTTTGAGTGAAGAAAACTTCTATGTGCTTATCATTTACATATTCAGTTTTCAAATCAGCAGCTCTAGATTTTCCTTCATCAACTTTGTTTGTAGATTTGTTATCTTTATCTGTAAGCACAACACATTTGATATGATGAACACGCTTTACTAATTCAAGAAAATGTTTAAATGCAAGACCATAAACATTAATTAGAGAAATTCCATGCTTATCTAAAGTTTCCCCCTTATTTAAAATTTCAAAAAACTTAGGAATTAGAAATTCTTCAGCTGGACCTTCTACAAGAATAATTTTTCTGGCAAAGAATAATCCTGAATTAGTAGCATCTAAATATTTCTGCAGATATTCAACATGTTTTCTGTCAATTTTGTTAGTTGTATCGAATTCATCTATTAGATAATTAGACATTAAATCTTGTTGATTTTCTTTATAGAAAACAGCAGTATTTTTTAAAGAAAGATGGCAAGCAATATGAGTAGAATGTGAAGTAACTATTATCTGTTTCTCTTTACATTTTTGATCGCAATTTTTTCCTTTTTTGCAATTGCTTGTTTGAAAATTCTCACAAATCTGTTTATCAAGTTGAGTTGATAAATGTTTCTGTAAGTGTGGATGTAGGTGTGCTTCAGGTTCTTCAATTGCAATTAGTCTAAAAAAAACTTTTTGGTTTACTTTTTCTAAGTTTTCCAAATGAGAAAGTATCAATGCTATGTAGAGAAGATTGTTTTTCCCCAATCCATTTTTATCGATATTGAGTTGATCTTCACCGTAAAACAGTGATAATCTTCTAAAAAGATCAGAAGTCTGAAGCTCATTAAAATTAAAATTTACGTCCTCTTTATCCAATGATATCAGATTAAGAAGCTCTGAAAGTTTTGTTGTTAATTCAGTTACGTCTGAATCAATTTTTATTTTGTCATTTAATGCTGCTAATTCCGTCTTCAAATCCTTAAACACATTCCCGCTATCTGCTTTATTTTTTAAAATTCTATTCAAAAGGCGATAATCATTTTGCGAAACCAGTTCTCTTTGGGCATCTCGTAATGCATCCAAGAATTCCATTTTGAACATGTTCAAGAAGTAATAATCGATTTGTTTTGTATCGTTTTCACCACCATAAATTTTATAGCGATAATATGAAATTGGTATTCCAATATCTTTTGCTTCTTTAATTTTATTATTATCAAAATTTGCTTTTAATTCGGTAAACCACGTACTATCTTTATTAAATAATTCTTTATTAGGGCTGAAACAATAAGTTGTTTTTGCTTCAGTTAATTCTTTGTTAATAAACCAATCAGCAACAACCGCTTCTTGGTCTTCATTAAAATCGGTAAGTATAACTTCAATTTTGATTTCAGGTACTTCAGGAAATTTAGTTTTTTCGAAATCTATATCTTTCCCTTTAGTATCTTTCAACAATTGATTAACTTCACCTTTGAATTTCACGAGCATTTCATAGTTAAAATCCTCATTTGTTAATACTCTTTTTCTATGAATTGAAATTTCTTGTCCGAAGATTAAGCCTAATGCATTTAGTAAGTTTGTTTTTCCAATATTGTTTTCACCAATAATCAGAGTAAATTGTTTTAGATTCATTTCAAATTTATTGAAGTTTCTATAACCATTAATTTTAATTTTGCTAATTCTCACTTTCCCTCCCTCATATCACAAATTGTGATATGTTTAAGGTGCCAAAGTGGTACCTTAAACTTGAGGTACCAATTTGGTACTTCAAAATTATTTTATCCCAACTTGATGTCACAAATTGTGACTTCAAGATTGTAATCCTTTGAAACCAATTTTTTTACGAGGTTTGTCCGGCATCTCCATCAGTTGCTGTAAAACTTCAAAAACAATCCTGAACTGTTTATCATATTTAGCTTCCATTTCCTGCATTTTCCGGTTCAGGTCTTTGTTGGATAGCAGCAATTCCCGCAGTTTAACGAAAGCACGCATAATGGTTATATTTACTTTAATTGCTCTTTCGCTGTGCAGCACGGAAGAAAGCATGGCAATTCCCTGTTCAGTGAAAGCGTATGGCGGGTAACGACGACCACCTCTTTTTGAGGTCGCAAATTGCGACCTCAAATGTGTAAATTCTTTCTCTGTAAGCTGATACAAGAAATCTGCGGGAAATCTATCAATATTTCTTTTTACTTGTTCAAGCAACCTTTTCGTTTCCACTCCGTACAATTCTGCCAGGTCGCTATCCAGCATTACCTTATGTCCACGTAGAAAGATAATTTTGTTTATCAAGTTTTTAATCGGCACAACTTCATTCATAAATGCTCCTGTTAATCATAGTCCGTTTCAAAATCCAAATGCAAAGTTAACTGTATGGAAAATATATTTAACTATTCATCTGTCAATCAATTAATTCTAAACAGAGAAGTTAATAATAAGACCGAAAGCCACTCGACACCACTTACTCATTCCGAAGCTTCCGCTTCGGAAACTAAAGAGAAGCAGAAGCTTCTGGAGTTAGTGTCTTACGAACTGGAAAGTTCGTAAGTAGTAAGAATTTTAAACCCCTCCTACCTCCCCTTTAAAAGGGAGTAAAATCCGGTTCGCTCAGATAAATCGAAGCTTCGCCGGACACGTAAAAAGGGGAGTAAAAAAAAAGCCCTGAATTTCAGGGCTTTTGAGGAGCAGTATTTGTTTCAGTTTTCAAAGGGAGAATTCGATAGCTGAAACGTTTCTATATGTCTCTGGATTCGCTCTTTTTGATAATATTGATTTTTATATCTTTAAATTTTTCACCCAGTTTTTCCATCTTTTCATTAAAAAGTTCCATTTTTTCACCTTTAAGAAACTGAAGTTCTTTGAGTTTCTCCAATTCTTTTAAATCCCCAAGGTCTAATAATATCTCTTCATCTCCATCTATCATGATTCTCACATCTCCTTCATCAAAAGAGACTTCCACCTTTTGGTCGGAATGTAAGTCATGTCTTTTACCGATTTTTGTTTTAATGATTTTCAGTTCTGTTCCTCTTTTAATGGCAATATCGATTTCATCATCAATTTCTTTGGATCGAATGAGCTTGATGATACTTTTGGTATTTTCCATTATTTGATCGTTAATATGAGTAATGATGTCTCCGGCTAAAAGACCTGCATCTTCAGCAGGAGTATCCTCAAAGACCTTTTCGATGAGAACACCATTTTCCAGGTTGTATGTTTTCAGCAATTGCTCATTCAATTCTTTAGGCTGTATTCCAATCCATTTTACATTTTCATCTTTGTATTTATAAACAAAAATATTTTTAGGAATATCTTTTAAAAACTCTATCTCCGGAGGGAAAATCCCAAATAACGGAATTTCTTTTTCTCCCAAAATAACATCGAATGTTCTGTATTCTTTATCTCGGAAAACCGTGATTTTTACTTGTTGTTCCGGTTTCAGATATTTCAACATCTTAGAAATCTGGTCTGAAGTATAAACTTTGTCTTCTCCAATTTTCAGTATGACATCATCATCCTGCATTCCAGCTTTTTGCACAGGACCATCTTTTACGACCTTTTCGATGAGAACACCATAATGATCTTCCAAGCCAATTTTTTTGCGATATTTATCTGAAAGGTCTTCCAGATAAACACCCAAGAATGCTCTCTTTTTAACTTCTTTTTCTTTCTTCTTACCTAAAGTTAGTTTGATGGCTTTGGTTTTGTCATCGCGTAAAACCTTGATCTTTACCACTTGATCAATCTCGAAAATTGAAAGCATTCTGGTAATTTGATCTACAGTATAGATCTTGTCTCCGGCAATTTGCAAGATAACATCTTGTGATTGTAATCCAGCTTCTTGCGCAGGGCTTTCCTCCACAATGCTTTCAATGAAGACTCCATAGTTTTCTTTTAAACCAAGTTCTTCAAAGTCCTGAACGGAAAGCTCGCTCAGAAAAACTCCCATATAAGCTTTCGGTTTTGCCAATAAAGGAGTTGCAGCCAAGATTAAAACAACCAGACTCAGGATTAGTGTTTTCGAAAAAATTCTTCTCATTTTTACCTCCGTTTTTTTTTAATATAAAATTTTCTTTAACTATATCCACCTCATCCCAGCCTTCTCCTATCGAGGAGAAGGAATGCTTCCTCTCCTTTTAGGAGAGGATTAAGGTGAGGTTAAAACACTTCTATTTTATTAAACTCATTTTAATATAAAATTTTCCTTTTGGGAATTTTTGGTTTTTGTTTGAACTCGGATACGATCATCACAGAACCTTCGGTGCTGGACGTGTATCTTCTTATCAAAAATGCTTTATCTTCAATGTAATCTGCAGGATTTAGTTTTCCCCGCAACTCCGGGTTGTGAATGGATGTGTATGTCATATCACTTTGCCGGGAAAGAAGTTTTCTGCCTTGTAGTTCAAGTTTGGAAAGTACATCTTTCTTAAATGTAAATCTATTAATTTTGTATGCTATTTCAGGATTGAGAATAGTGGAACAGCCGAATATTGCCAGCAGGCAGGCAAAACCAACAGCTAAACGAAGATTCCTTTTGTATTTCTTCTCTGAGGTATAATATTTTTGAATTAGATTTCTTCGTAATTTGTTTTCAAAAACATCATTTTCTATTATTGGAATTTTCAGATCATTCAGTTTATCTTCAAAGTTTTTCACTTTCGGCCTCCTTCATTAGTATTGAGCGTAATTTATTCATTGCTCTGTGAATTTGAACTTTTATTGCTCCCTCTTTTTTCTGAAAGATTTCAGCAATTTCTGCATTTTTCATTTTTTCAAAATATTTGAAAGCAATCAGGTTTTGTTCATCTGAAGAAAGATTTTTCATTTTTTCTTTTACCCGCTCAAAATCCAGCTCTGAATTCGTTTGTGGGTTTGCAAAAGACATTTCCATGATTTTATTTTCACGTTTGAGATTCCTGTAATATTGATTGATTTCATTCACAGCTATCCGGAATAACCAGGATGAGAACGAACATTTCCTGGAATTTATAAAGCGAAAGAAAGAGAGTTTTTTCATTGCTTTATAAAAGACATTGGACACAATATCATTGCGAATTGCTTCGTTTTCCACTCTATGAAAGACAAAATTATTGATTTTCGGAAAATACTTCCGATAAAGGAAATCGAAATCCTTTAAATTCTTTTTTGCCCTGAGAATTCTTCTCTTTTCAGATTCCAAGTTCAAATCCTTTAGTAGCATTTTCTGATTCTCTACAAGTAAAACGAAAATCTTAATAAAAGTTACAATTTTTTTTAGATTTTTTCTGTAAACTGATTTTTCTGGTGTTCATTTGCGAACAGTTCATGTTTCATTTCCGAACGCTTTTAACAGGCTTCACTACATTGAAATATTGTAAATTGCTGCTATTTAATAGTATAAACCATTGGCACATTTATTGCATTAATTAATATGAGAATATAGTTGAAAAAAGAAAAAATTATATTGGAGGTCTCTATGAAAAAATTTGTTTATTTATTATCATTAATTGTTTTACTTTCTGGCTGTGCAACCACAGGATTCGACGTCTTAGAAATTAACAGAAAAATCCTACCACAAGGCGTAAAAGGATATTACAGTTCACCCCTAGAAATCGAACTTAAAAACATCGAAGAAACTGCTAATTTCAATCTGGAATTTATCTATTCTCAAAAATCCCATTCCTGGTTTTTAACTTTAACCGGCTTTGAGAAAAACACAGGATTATTCATCAAAAAGATTAAGTTTCTGATCGATGATGATCCAATTGAAACAGAAAGTATAATTTCAACTGAATTTGAAGTTGATTATCCGGTTGTAATTCCAATGGAAGATAGAAATGTATATTTTTTGAGTACTGATTTTTATAAGAAAATCGTTCTCGCCAAACAAGTGAAGATGTATCTAAATAGTGAAAAAAAAGAATTTGAAGGTATATTTGCCAAAAAAGATATAAAAAATTTCGGTATTTTCTATAATTACATCAGGAAAAATGTGATGGAAAATAAGACGGTGATTATAAAATAGTGTTTGTACGTAAAGTATGAAAACTTGAGTTAAGCTTGCTTTAGCTGGCTTGACTTAAGTTGGTTGTCTCATATCAACTTAACTCATCCGGCGGTTGCCGAATAAGTCAAGTTTCTATATGCCATATAAAAACCGACTTTACGAACAGATACTAAATAAAGTCCATACGTAAACCCCGTAGGATAGAATCTAATTCATTAATGTAACAGAATAACAGATTGTTATCCAACGGGGTAAAGTATGATTTTTCGATTTTTAACTCCCCTAACCCCTCTTTGCAAAAAAGGGGAAACATTGATGAATCCAGAGGATTCGAGTTTTCATTCTCCCCTCTTTTCATAATCTTCAAAAGTCCTTTTAATCTCCCTTTGTTAAAGGGAGAATCAAAGAGGGTTTAAGAGAGGGGTCGGGGGTGAGTTTACGAACAGATAATAAATAGAGAGGAAAAAGATGTTTAAAAATTATTTGAAAATCGCTTTCAGAAATTTATTGAGAAATAAATTCTATACTACAATAAATATCATTGGATTGGCAATTGGATTGGCTTGCACGATACTAATCGGTTTATATGTCCAGAATGAACTTTCATATGATAAAGCTCACGAAAAATATAGCCGGATTTACCGTTTGGAATCTCATTTTACTATTAATGAAACCGACGATTATTTTGCTGCTACAGCTTTTCCGCTGGCAGTTGCCTTAAAATTAGAGAATCCGGAAGTAGAAGAATATGTTCGCTTTCTTCCTATGGATAACAATCTATTTGAATATGAAGGAAAAAAGTTTTTTGAAGATAATATCTATTTTGCAGATTCAACAGTTTTCAATGTTTTCACGCATAAGTTTATTGCAGGCTCTCCGAATGAAGCGCTTGCAGAACCAAATTCTATGGTTCTCACAGAGAATTTTGCTAAAAAAATTTTTGGTGATCAGAATCCAATTGGTGAAACTCTTAAAACAGGAAATGGCTTACTCTTTACCATTAAGGGAGTTATTGAAGATTTACTTGACAATTTACATCTAAAGTTCGAGGCTTTGTGTTCAATAAACACTCTTGTAGAAGTTTTCGGACATGACAGGCATTATAGTCTTGAGCCGAACGCATTCTGGAATATTGGTTTCTATTCTTACATAATGTTGAAAGAAGGATGCGATATACAAAATATAATGGATGATTATCCGCAATTTAATGAAAAATACATCAAGCCTGTTGGTGACCAGATAAATGCTTCATTTCAGTTAATGACACAACCTCTTGCAGATGTTCATCTACATTCCAGAGTGGGATATGACCTGCCTACGGGAAATATCACATATGTGTACACATTCGGTATTGTGGCAATATTCTTGCTGTTGATTGGTTGTATAAATTATATGAATATGGCAACAGCGCGTTCTGCAAAAAGAGCAGTTGAAGTCGGAATCAGAAAAGTGGTCGGTGCACGTAGAGGATTATTGCAGAAACAGTTTCTGATCGAGTCTCTTTTAATTACATTTCTGGCTTTGATTCTGGCGTTTATTGCGATCGAATTTCTGCTACCTGCTTTTAATGAAATTTCCGGTAG
>JAUWNO010000431.1 GCA_030612605.1 Armatimonadota bacterium | reverse complement strand
ATTTGAATTATGCTCAATGAACAATTCAAATAACAGCTCATCTTTTTGCATTAAATAAACATCTGTATCTTCGTTTATATTGAAAATCTTATTTGATAATTCTCTATTTATTGTAAACTGTTTTACAATTTTCATTTCTAAAATATTCTGATAGAAATTCTTAATCTCTGAAACATTTTTAATATTAATTCCAATATGATTTAACATATTACATCCTTAAAAGTAAATTCATTTGGGAACACAATTGTTAAAGAAATTGTATTTCGAAAATTTTATTTCATTCTCCAGAATAGAATCATAGTATAACTTTTCTAATAATTCCATTCCCAAATACAATTTAGATGAGAATAAATTCTTTCATTGTTTCCACCCTTGATTTATTTTATTGGAATTTCAAAGTTTTTGTTTCACCACCGAGAACGCCGAGTAACACTGAATAATTTATTCTTTTTTCAGTGAATTTCAGTGTTTTCGGTGTTTAATTAAATTACGGAGTTATGTCCTTATATTTAATATACTTTCAACTTCCCGCTTTTATATGCATCATAAGCTTCTTTCACAGTCATATTCCCAGCGCCAATGTAAATTTTAATATTTGAATTCTGTAATACTCTTGCTGCGTTTCCTCCGGGACCATTTCCGGTAATGAGGATGTCCGGCTTAAATTCAAACATCTTCTGTGCGGTTTGAGGACCTGCACCATGAGCTACATCTGCAATTGCTGTGTTATCGTATGATGTTAATTCATCTTTGTCTTCATCGAAAATAATGAAATACTCTGTTCTTCCAAAACGCGGATCCATTTTTGAATCCCAGTCCAATCCTGTTGTTGTAAAAATAATTTTCATTTTTTCTCTCCTTATTTGCTCGCGGATTTTCACGGATTAGACGGATTACAAAAAACAATGTATCACAAACCTGAGCTACGAAACCAATTTTAATTTCAAGCCCTTTTATCCGTGCTCTTCTGTGTGTATCCGTGAGCCATTATTTTATTTTTTTCCAACTTTTTTCTAATAGCTTTTTTATGTCATCATTAAATTCAGTAATGGTTTTTCCTTCAATCATAGCTTCGGTAAAACTGTCATCATACGGAATAGAGGAAAGCAAACCTATTTTGTTTGTCCTCAGAAAATCCTGAATCTCATTTGAAATATTTTCATTCAAATCAGATTTATTTAAGATGCAAACAGTTTGAATTTTAAACTGATCTACAAGCTCATAAACACGTCTTAAATCGTGGAACGCAGAAATTGTGGGTTCTGTTACAAATACAACTAAATCCGCACCGGAAAGAGAAGAAATCACAGGACAGCCAATTCCGGGTGAACCATCCACTAAAACAAATTCTTTCTGATATTTCTCAGCTAATTTTTTAGCTTCGTTCTTCACTTTTGCAACGAGCTTTCCAGAATTTTCAGCTCCGATGTTCAACCTTGCATGAACCATTTTGTTATTCATTCTTGTGTTGGAAATATAGCATTTCCCCACATTTTGTTCTTTCATAAGAATTGCATCTGTAGGACAAATATGATAGCAGTATCCGCATCCTTCACATTCCATTTGTTCAATAAAATATTCTTCATCAATTACTGTGACCGCATCAAAACGACATACTTCCGCACATTTTCCACACTTTACACATTTATCCTGATCGATTTCAGCCAAAACTCCACTATGAAAATCTTCTGATTTTTCATAATCCGGCTGGAGAAGAAGATGCATATCTGCTGCATCGACATCACAATCCGCAACTACAATATCTTCCTTGGCAAGAAATGCAAACGAAGCAGTAATGCTTGTTTTACCTGTTCCGCCTTTACCTGAAATTATTACGATTTCCTTCATATTAGGCTTCTCTCAAAAACAGGTAATCAGAAATTTTTTCTAATTGAGATCTAAATTCAGAATTATCTTTATAAATGAGTTTTCCTTGAGAATAAAGTTCAGCGATTTTCCTGTCATTATTGATTCTTGCTAAAATATCGATTCTTTCTTTCCTGCAATAATCTATCACATCATCATTTCCAATTCCATAACGATTTATGACAACACCGGTTTTATTGCCGAGTTCCCACATTGTCTCTACTGCCAGCTTCAGATCATACAAACCAAAAGGTGTGGGTTCGGTCACGAGAATTACGAAATCAGCATCTTTTGTTGCTTCGATTACAGGACAGGAAGTTCCCGGTGGAGAATCAAATATTTTAATTACTTTTTTCTGAAATTGTTCATCTACATATTTTTTAGTTTGAAAAATGAGCGGAACTGCCTGTTCCTGACCAACATCGAGTTTGCTTTCCACAAAATTCAGATTATTTATTTTCAAATGCTTTAGTCTTCCGATCTTTTCCGGT
>JAUWNO010000282.1 GCA_030612605.1 Armatimonadota bacterium | reverse complement strand
TTGGACGCGAGCAGCAGGGTTATTGTTCAAGTGTATGTTGTATGTATTCTCTCAAATTAGCTCACTATCTAAAACATAAATTACCCGATGCAAAAATCTATAACTTTCATTCTGACTGGTGTATGCCGGGCAAATACTATCAAAAATTTCACAAGGATGTTAAAGAAGAGGGTGTTAATTTTATATTTTCTCCTGTTGATAAGATCAAAGTTGAAGGAAATGATAAAAGTTTATCAATAGAATATTATAATGGAAAAGATGAAAAAGAGAAAATGTCCGCAGATATGGTGATTCTTTCTCTGGCAATGATGCAGGGAAAAGACACTGCTTCTCTTTCTAAGTTGCTTGGAATTGAACAGGATAAAAAGGGTTTCTTTATGAATCAGAGTATTCAGCTTGGTTCTGTAGATACTTCTAAACCCGGGATTTTTCTTGCTGGTTGTGCTGAAGGACCTAAAGATATTCAGGGTTCAATAACTCAAGCAGAAGCAACTGTGGGAAAAGTAATGTCATATTTATCATAAGAAAATAAAGGTGATATAATGAGTGATAAAATTGGAGTTTATGTTTGTGAATGCGGTCCTAATATTGCTGATAAAGTTGATATTAAAAAGATCTTAGCAGAAATTTCTGTTCTTAACGAACCGCCTGAGAAGATAATAATTACCAAGAAACACAAGCTTCTTTGTTCAAAGGAAGGTCAGGATTTCCTTGTTGACGAGATCACAAAGAATGAATTAACACACCTGGTAATTGCAGCCTGTTCACCTAGGGATCATGATATTACATTTATGAATGTATGTAAGAGAGCAGACCTTAATCCATATTTGTATAAGCTTATCAATATCCGCGAACATTGTGCCTGGATCATTCCTGATAAGGATGAAGCTACAGAAAAAGCAATTCAGTATATCCGGGCGGGTATAAGCAGGGTAACTTATCAAGCTCCGCTAACAGAAAAAGAATTGGATAGCATTCCGGATGTGCTTGTAATAGGTGCAGGTATTGCCGGAATAGAAGCCAGTTTGTCTCTTGCCGAAGAAAATAGAAAAGTATATTTAGTGGAGAGAACTTCTTCAATTGGTGGCAAAGTAACTAAGTTTGAAAAAATACTTCCTCATCAGGGAACTAATCTTGATATTATTCAGGAAAAAATACAGGCAATTCAAGAAAACGAAAACATTGAAATTTTTATTGAAACAGAAGTAGAGAAGGCAATTGGTTTTTTTGGTAATTTTGAAATTACTTTGAAAAACATTCATAAAGAAGAGCAGAAAAAAGAATTTAAAGTAGGAGCAGTAGTAATTGCAACCGGTTTTGATCTATTTGATCCTGAAAAAATCCCTCGCTATGGATATGGAAAGATTGAAGATATTTATACTTCTATGGAAATTGAAGAGAGTAATTCCAAAACAGGAAAGATACTTTTAAAATCAGGTAAACCTCCAAAATCTGCAGCTCTTATTCATTGTGTTGGTAGAGAAGAAAAGGGATATTGTTCGCGAGTATGTTGTAATTATACGTTTAAAATTGCTCAATATCTCAAAGAAAAAATTCCAGCTATAAAAATTACAGAATTCTATCAAGACCTGTGTTTGCCAAATAAAGCAGACCAGGAATTCTTTGTTGATACAAAAAATAAGGGAGTTGATTTCATTCGCTTTAAAGATATTGCAGTAAAGCAGAAAGATAAAGAAAAATTTATTGAATATACAAAAATGGATGGGAAGAAGGAAAGAATTTCTGCTGAGATGATCATACTTGCACCGGCAATCGAACCTGCTGAAGGCTCAAAAGACATAGCGGAACTTCTTAATATTTCATTGGATGAAACAGGTTTCTTCCAGGAAGCTCATCAAAAGCTGAATCCTGTTGCCACCTCGATAGATGGTGTGTTTATTGTTGGCTCTGCTCAGAACCCGAAGAACATTCCAGATTCTATGATGGATGCTCAAGCTGTTGCAGGTAAGATACTTACACAACTGATACCGGGAGAAAAATTAATCCCGGAAGTAATAATATCTGAAATATCGGAAGCATTCTGTACTGGTTGTCAGACCTGCCTTTCTGTATGTTCTTATGGAGCTATCTATTTTGATGAGGATAAAAATATCTCTATAATTAATGAAGCAATTTGTAGAGGATGTGGTAATTGTGTAGCAAGTTGTCCCTCCGGAGCAGCTCATTCTAAACATTTTACTTCTCTTCAAATTTATCAGGAAGTTCTGGAAGCAATAAGATAGGAAAATGAAAAATTCATCCCCTAACCCCTTCTCTTGCAAAGAGAAGGGGAAAAAGAAAGAAAGAATATTTTTTTATTTCTGTAAATTCCCTCTCTTTCTAAGAGAGGGTTAGGGTGAGTTAAGGAGAAAGATAGATGGTGAATACAGCGGAAAACGAATCATACAATCCAAAGAAGGGAGCGATGATTTCTATAAAAGATAGTATGAAGAAAACAATTCTCTGTTTTTTCCAAGAAGCTTTGGAGAAAAAGATCTTTGATGCGGTACTTATTCCTGTAAAAGTTCCTGCAGGTGATTCTTACACCTGGATTCTAATTGAAGATGTATCACTACTTAAAGATGCCGCACCTATAGCACCAATTATGCCGGTTCAAGGAGCCAATGCTTTATCCAGTCTTACCAGGAAAGGAAAAGGAAATTTAAAGATCGCTGCTATTATGAAACCTTGTGAAATTCGGGCTGCTATTGAACTCGCTAAACTTGAACAGGTTCATCTTGAAAATGTATCCCTTTTCAGTTTTGATTGTCAGGGCGCATTACCTTTAGCAGATTATGTTAAGAATCCTTCGAAGGGAGAAGAAGTATTTGAATCGTTTTTTACTGAAAATAAATGGAATGACAAATCAATCAAACCGATTTGCAGGATGTGCGATAATTTCAGTCTTCCTAATTGCGATTTACATTTTGGCATATTAGGAACAGAAAAAGATAATCTTCTGCTTATTCCAAACAGCATCAAAGGAGAAGGTGTTTTAAATAAGATGGGAATCGCTTTTAGAAATAATCTGTCTGAATGGAAGAAAAAAGTAGCTGAAATTAAAAAGGAAAAGGAAAAAACAAAAAAAGAAACTTACAATAACATCCAACCAATGGTAGAGGGACTTGATAATTTAGTACAAACTTTTGCTAAATGCATCGGTTGTCATAACTGTATGAGCGTGTGCCCCATCTGTTATTGCCGTCAGTGTTATTTTGATTCTGAGGTTTCAAAATTTACTTCCGACAATTACATGTTAAGAGCTGAAAAGCGTGGAGCTATACGATTTCCTACCGATATTATTCTATTCCATACAGGCAGAATGTCGCATATGAGTCTATCTTGTGTTTCCTGTGGAATGTGTGAGGATGTTTGTCCTGTATCGATTCCTGTAGCACAGATATTTAGTTATGTAGCAGATAAAACACAAAAAGCTTTTGAGTATCAACCTGGGAGAAACATTGGAGAACCTCTGCCATTAAAAGAGTATAAAGAAGAAGAACTTCAAGAGCTAAAAAAATTAGTAAACGACTCTGTTGGTCAGGAGTAGGAAAATGGATAAAGTATTAAAGATAAATAAAAGTGTGGAAAAGGGCATAATCGATCTCCTGAAATTTCTTCTTGAAAGTAACAAAATTAATGGAGTATTCACATTAAGAAAATTGAGTCAGAATAACGTGGATTATGCTTTGATTACGGATGTGTCCGGATTGGATAATGCTGTGCCTTTTTATCCATTAATGCCTGTTAATGCAGGAAAAATGCTAT
>JAUWNO010000449.1 GCA_030612605.1 Armatimonadota bacterium | reverse complement strand
GTGAACCCTATTTATGATAAAACCAACACATTATATTCGTTGTGGCTTTGTCGTGACCTTTTCACAGAAGATTTTATCTATTTTAATGCAGATGTTATTTTTGGGAAAAATCTTCTGGAAAAGATTTCTGGAAAATCAAAACATTCTCAATTATTTTTGGAAACAAAATCCTGTGCAGAAGAAGAAGTGAAAATGATTATTGATAAAGAAAATCGAATCCTGGAAATCGGCAAACAGCTTGAAATAGAGAAATGTGCAGGAGAATTTATCGGGATTGGTAAGTTCAATAAAAATATACTTTCTGAATTTAAAAAATTCCTGCAATATGGAATTGATAACAACCAGGAAAACAACTATTTTGAGTATGCAGTAAATCTCCTGGCAAAAAAAGTAGTTCTTAAAGCTGTTCCAACAGGCGATGTTCCCTGTATTGAAATAGATTTTCCACAAGATTTGGAGAGAGCCAGACAACTTTTTTCTAAGTAAAATAAATAGAACACGGATGACGCGGATTCGCACGAATAAAATTGACAGGATAAACAGGATTAACAGGAAAAAACAATGAAAAATGAATATCCAATATCCAACAAGGAATATCCAATGATGAAGGAAAAAAGTTAGTGATTAGTCAACCTGCCGTGTCGTAGTGTAACGAAGACAGGTGTAAGTCCGTGGCAAATAAAATGAAAAAAATCCTTTTACTGGGAATTAATGCTCGTTTCACACATTCCAATTTAGCAATTCATTACCTGAGAAATTACATTTCGGATCTACCTTTTAATATAGTTCTTAAGGAAGTTACGATTAAATGTTCTCTGCTTGAGATTATTGCAACCCTTCTTGAAGAAAAGCCGGAAATAATCGGTATCTCGGTTTATATCTGGAATTCTGAAATTATTAAAAAAATTCTTCCTGAAATCAAGAAAATTCTGCCTGAATCACAATTGATTTTAGGCGGACCAGAAGTAAGTTACAATCCTGAACAATGGTTGAAAAAATTTCCGCAGATCGATCATATTGTTTGTGGTTTTGGAGAAGAAGGATTTCGATGTTTGCTTGAACAAAAAACTACAGAAAAAATTATTCATAAACAAAATCCTCATTTTTCCAAGGTAAAATTTCCCTATCTCGATTCTGATTTTCTGGATTTAAAACAAAAATATATTTATTATGAAAGCAGTCGCGGATGTCCTTTTAAATGCAGTTATTGTCTTTCTTCAAGAAGCGACCAGAAATTGGAATTTCGTGAATTTGAGCAAGTGAAGAAAGAGCTTTTATTTTTCATTGAAAAAGAACCGAAAATCATCAAATTCGTTGATAGAACCTTTAATCTAAATCGTGAACATTACAGGAAAATATGGAAGTTTTTAATTGAAATAAATCCTCAAATAAGGTTCCATTTTGAAATTCATCCGAACCTTTTGGCAAATGAAGATTTTAAGATTTTAGAAAAGTGTCCAAAAGATCTTTTCCAATTTGAAATCGGAATTCAATCCACAAATCCCAAAACCTTGCAATCGATTCATCGAATCTATAATTGGCTGGAAACCAAACTGAAAATTCAGAAATTGTTGAAACTAAAAACAATCCACATTCACGTTGATTTAATTGCAGGATTGCCTTTTGAAGATTTTTCAACCTTCAGAGATTCATTCAATAATATTTATGAACTGAAACCTGATTATTTTCAGCTTGGGTTTCTGAAAATTCTTTCTGGAACGGAAATGGAAGAAAAGGCTGAAGAATACGAAATAATCATTACAAAATCTGCTCCATATCAGGTTTTAAAAACTTGCTGGCTTTCTTTTGATGAGCTTCTACAAATTCATAAAATCGAAAACCTGTTAAATTTATTTTATAATCCACACAAATTTGAAATGGTAATTTTAAATCTCACAAAACATTACGAAACACCTTTCGATTTCTATCAGAACCTGGTTAAATTTTCAGAAAAACAAGAAATTCTATTTCAGCAGAAAAATTGGTTTTTAAATGCAAAATTTTTATTTAATTTCATTGAGAAAACATTATCTTCTAAACTCGATTTTTTTATGGATTGTCTAAGATGGGATTGGTGTAAAATCGCAAAATCGCATTTTTATCCAGAATTTTTACGAACAGAAGAAACAGAAAATGCAAAAAAAGTTGGTTACAAATACCTGAAAGATTTATCCAAAAAAGGTTTTATTCAAATCAATGAAATATCTTTCTCAGTTTCAGATTTGAAAAAAGCAAT
>JAUWNO010000514.1 GCA_030612605.1 Armatimonadota bacterium | reverse complement strand
CTTCCCAAAACGATTTTCAAATTACAACCAAATCATGAATTTGCTATTTTTGAGCTGGGTTCAAACCAGATTGGTGAAATACAGAAATTAGCAGATATCTGTAATCCTGATATTGGCACAATTACAAACATCGGTGCTTCTCACCTGGAATTTTTCAAAGATGAACAAGGAGTTTTTCAAGAAAAAATTTCTCTTTTTAAAAGAAATTTAAAACTAAAAATATTTCCCGGAGATGATGAGAAATTTGGCAAATTTAAAGGAATAACTTTTGGCAGAAATCCATCCAATAAATATCGGATTTCTGAAGTAAAACCAACCTCTGAAAAAACAAAATTCAAACTGAATGAAATTGCTTATCAAATAAATACTCCCTTTACTGAATTCGTCTCAAATGCAGTAATAGCTATTGCTTTGACCACTGAATTGGGAACACCTAACAAACAAATCCGCCATGGTTTAAATAAACAATTACAAATGTCTCTAAGGATGGAAATCCGCAAATCAGAAAGTAAAACTCTGCTCATCGATTGTTATAATGCAAACCCGGATTCTATGAAAGCAGCAATTGATTTCTGGAATAAATATGAACCGGAAAAACCTCATATTGCAATTTTGGGTGATATGTTGGAATTGGGATTATTGACAGAAAAATTGCATAAAGATATTTGTGAACAAATGAAAAATCGAAAAGAGAAATATGTCATTTCCGTTGGAAATTGGTCACAAAATTTCAATGCTGATATTCATTTCTCTACAGTGGAAAAACTGATTTCTTCAAGGATTTACACAAAGTTCCCACAGAATGGTGTTATTCTGCTGAAAGCATCACATTCAATAAGTTTGGAAAAAATTCTAAAGAGGTTATAATTATGCTTTATCATATTTTTGAACCGCTTGTAAACACGCAGGTTTTTGGCTTTTACATTTTCAATATCTTTCAATATGTCACTTTCAGGTCGATCGCTGCTTTTATAACTGCCCTGCTTTTTTCTTTATTTTTAGGACCGAAATTCATTCGACTGTTAAAATCTCATATGGCAGTGGAAACTATCAATGAATATCTCCCGCCGAGTCATCAAGCAAAAAAAGGCACACCGACGATGGGCGGTTTAATCGTACTTTCAGCTCTTCTGCTTTCAGTTGTGTTGTGGAATAACCTCGTAAATCCTTATATCTTAATTATGTTATTAACCACAATCTGGTTAGGTTGTATCGGTTTCCTGGATGATTATCTTAAAAACTTCAGACACACAAAACATGGTTTGATTGCCAGGTATAAATTGATGGCTCAGATCTTTTTAGGATTATTAATCGCCTTTATTCTTTTTTTCGGTTCGCCGGATAAGACAATTATAACCAGTATAAATCTTCCTTTCTGGAAAAATACAATCATTCATCTTGGTTGGTTTTTCATTCCTTTTGTTATTTTTATGATCGTGGGAACTTCCAATGCAGTAAATTTAACTGATGGATTAGACGGACTCGCAGCAGGAACAATTGCTCTCGCAGCCTTTGCTCTGGGTGTGATGGCTTATATTAAGGGTAATTTTATTATAGCAAAATATCTCAATATGGATTTCATCCAGAATGCCGGAGAATTAACAATTTTCATTTCTGCTTTAGTTGGAACTTTAATCGGATTTTTATGGTATAATACAAAACCTGCTCAGATTTTTTTGGGTGATACAGGCTCTCTTTCTTTAGGCGGAATTTTAGCTGTTTTGGCAATATTGATTCGAGAAGAAATATTTCTGGCTATTGTTGGCGGTGTGTTTGTGATCGAAGCTTTATCTACAATTGCGCAAAGATATTTCTTTAAATACACCCGCAAAAAAACCGGAACAGGAAAA
>JAUWNO010000212.1 GCA_030612605.1 Armatimonadota bacterium | reverse complement strand
AATCCTGAAACAACAATAAGATTTACCACCGAGAACACCGAGAAAAACACCGAGTTAGTAATTTACAACTTGAAAGGACAGAAAGTAAAAACACTTATCAATGAGAAACTGCCTTCTGGAAATCATCAAGTAGTTTGGGATGGAAAGGATGAGAACAGTAAACCTGTTTCAAGCGGAATATATTTCTATAAAATGAATACAGATGAATATACTTCTACTAAGAAAATGATTCTGATGAAATAAGCAGTAGATTTTAAAAAAATAATAAAGATACCACAAAAAGGACTGCATTAGAAAGCAGTCCTTTTTTATTTACGACTCTTCAATTATTCTTTTTTATTTTGAATTAAAAAACTTATTTGACATAATTTACACCATTTTATGAAATTACACCGTCAATAAAAAATATAAAAGAGTAGAAAATGCTAAAATTCGTAAATATCAGGGTAGGTATCGAGTGAGAAATGAAGAATCAACGAATTTATCTTGATACTTCTGTAATTGGCGGATGTTTCGATAAGGAATTCCGTGTTTGGTCAAATGGATTATTTAGAGATTTTGAGAAAGGTTTATTCAAAGCAGTAATTTCAGAATTAGTTTCAGATGAGATCGAATTAGCACCGAATATTATAAAGGAAAAGTATGCTGAACTAATCGGTTTTGAACCTGAAATAATCGAAGTGACAAAAGAAGCTTTAGAACTTCTTTCAAAATATCAAGAACGAAATATATTAGGAGTTAAATTCAGAAATGATATGTTACACATTTCTATTGCAACTATTGCTGAAGTTGATATTCTCACAAGCTGGAATTTCAAACATATTGTTCACTTTGATAAAATTAGAGCATTCAATTCCGTAAATTTAGAAAATGGATATAAACAATTAGAGATATTTTCACCAAGGGAGGTAACAAGTTATGGAAGTGATTAAAACAGTTGATATGGTTCGTAAAATCAGGGATAAAGAGTATTTAGCAACAAAAGATTTATCAAAAGAAGAACTAATTGAATATTTTCATAAAAAAGCGAAAACAGTAAATGATAAAGTATTGAAATATATACAAACAAAAAAAAATAACGAAAAAAATGATAAAAAATTCACAATTTTGTAACTTATTTTCACCAATATTACAAATCTACAAAATTCGCAGATTATCCTGTATCTTCTTATCCGCTAATTAATTGAGTTTGTTTGTCATTCGAGTTGTAAGGAGCTTGCGACGACGACTCGAAGTAATTCAATTTAACTTATCTCGACTCGTCGTTCTTTACGAGTAGAAAGTTAACAAACTCAAACCATCAAAAAAATATTCAATCTTCAATATTAAATATTAAATCCCAAGGAGGAAATATGCGTACGAACAAATTTTTAGGAAGGGACTGGCTCAGTCCTGAAATCGATTATACAAAAGAAGAATGGGAAAGCTTGCTTCGTCTGGCAGAAGAATTGAAAACACGTTATGCAATGAATGAAGACACTTCCCATATCTTAAAAGGGAAAACACTTTTCACGATGTTCTTCAACAGTTCACTAAGAACCAGAAGCACATTTGCCGCAGGAATTCAACAACTCGGTGGATTCCATGTTGACCTGGAACCTGGAAAAACTTACACTCCCGCCCGTAAAGGATTTGAAGTTCCTTATCAAACCGAAAGGATCTGTGATGTTGCTCAAGTATTAAGTAGAATTGGAGATGCGATTGCCATCAGGATGTATGGAGCACCCTCTCAATGGATATATGGCTTTGCACACGAAACTATGAAGGAATTTGCTCACTATTCCGATATTCCTATTATTAATATGGAATGTGACAAATACCATCCCTGCCAGGCACTGGGAGATATGCTTACGATCAAGGAAAAATTCGGCGAATTTAAAGGTAAAAAATTCGTGATAAGCTGGGCGTATTCCGGTTCCACAGCAAAACCTTTTGCAGTTCCGCAAAGTCTGGCTCTGGCTCCTTCCCTTTTGGGAATGGATGTGGTTCTTGCGCGACCAAAAGGATTTGAACTCGATCCTGAAGTTACCAAAAAATGCCATGAATATGCTGTTCAGAACGGCAGTACCTTTGAAGAAACCGATGATATGGAAGCAGCCTTTGAAGATGCTCATGTGGTTTATCCAAAATCCTGGGGTGCTCTTCCCTTCTTTGCTCAAGCAGATGAAAATGGAAAGAAAATAAAAGACGAAAACCTGGATGGTATGAAAGACCTTTTTGAAAGAAACAAACATTGGATATGTGATGAAAGGAAAATGAAACTTATAGATAAGAACGGAATTTATATGCACTGCCTGCCTGCAGATAGAGGTATGGAAGTTACTGATGCTGTTATCGATGGCCCGCAAAGCGTTGTTTATGATGAAGCGGAAAACCGTCTTCACGCTCAAAAAGCGATCATGACACTACTTATGGGTGGAAGGCTGTAAATTTAAAATTAAAAATGGAAAATGAAAAATGAAGGGTGATGATATTTCTCGTAGGTTTGTTGAATTAGCAGTTCTTGTAATTAAATTAGTTAGAGCCTTACCAAAAGATTTTGTGGGGAAACATATTGGTAATCAATTGCTTAAAGCTGGAACTTCTGGTGGTGCAAATTATGAAGAAGCAAGAGGAGCCGAAAGCAATGCTGATTTCATCCATAAACTTAAAATAGTTCTCAAAGAATTAAGAGAATCTATTTTCTGGTTAAATGTAATTGAAAAAGCTGAATTAATTCCTGCTCATAAACTTACAAATATACTTCAAGAATTTGAAGAACTGGCAAATATAATTGCTCAATCAATCATCACCACACAAAAGAAATTAAAAAATAGAAAATGACAAATAGAAAATTAAAAATTAAATAATAATTTTAGATTGAGAAGAATATCTTTATTGATAAGTCTCATTTTGTATTTTGAGTTTTGTATTTTCTATTTTATATTTCGATAGGAGAGAAAATGTTAGTAAATATGAAAGGTAAAGATGTGATCTGCACACAGGAACTTTCGGTGCAGGAAATTAACGCTCTGCTGAAACTGGCCAAAGAAATGAAAGCAGACCGATATGGAGATAAATATAATCAACTTATAAAAGATCAGACTTTCCTGATGTTCTTCTTTAATCCGTCACTGCGTACCAGAATTTCTTTCGAATCAGCCGCAACTGAACTGGGCGGTCATGCTCAATTCCTGGAACCAAAAACCATGCGTCTGAAAAAAACAAGTGGCGGTGTGGAAGTGCAGGCAGGAGAAACAATTGAAGATGCGGCACAAGTTCTGGCGAGATATGCCTGCGGAATGGGAATCAGGATTCTGGAAACGTCCGTAGAAAATTATGGTGATGGAAATGCCCTTTTGCGAGAATATGCCAAATGGATGGATGTTCCCATCATCAATATGGCAGACGACAAATATCATCCTTGCCAGGGACTTTCCGATGTGATGGGAATGCAGGAACACAAAGGTGATCTGAAAGGGAAAACCATCCTTATGACTTGGGCTCACGGAGCTTTAGCTCGTTCATACTGCTCGGTTCATGAAAACCTGCTTATTACTTCACGACTTGGTATGAATGTGAAACTTGCTTATCCCAAAGGTTATGATCTTCCTGAAGAAGAGATTGCAAAAGTGAAGGTAAACTGTGAAGCTAACGGCACTAAATTCGAGATCATCAATGACCCTGATGTCGGTTATACAAACGATGTGGAATTTGTTTATTCCCGTAACTGGTTCGGTCCCGATTTTTATAAAATTGGGAAAGAAGCTGAAATTGCCAGAGCAAGCAAAATGACAGACTGGATATGCACCCAGGAAAGAATGGATCATACAAATAATGCTTTGTACATTCATCCAATGCCAGTAGATCGTGGTAAAGAAGTTACTGACGAGGTTGCCAGCGGACCAAATTCAATCATCGTGAATATTGCAGAAAATAGACTTCATACTCAAAAAGCTATCATGGCAATGACTATTGCTGGTATGAAAGTAGAAATTTAAAGTTCGGAGGAAAACAAATGTCAAAATTAGCAGTATTAGCGATCGGGGGAAATTCCCTGATCAAAGATAAAAGCCATCAGACCGTAGATGATCAGTATGATTGCATCATAGAAACTGCTCAACATATCGTTAAATTGATCGAGCAGGATATTCAAGTTATTGTAACGCATGGAAATGGCCCGCAGGTTGGTTTCATTCTTCTTCGTTCAGAGATTTCAAAAGATCAGCTTCACGATGTTCCACTTCCATCAGCAGGAGCTGATACACAAGGTGCCATCGGTTACCAGATACAGCAGGCTGTAGGAAATATTCTAAAGAAAAAAGGGATCAATAAAGGTGTGGTAACTGTAGTGACTCAAGTTTTAGTCGATAAAGATGATGAAGCTTTTCATGCGCCAATAAAACCGATCGGTCCTTTCCTTAGTAAAGAAGAAGCTGAGAATAAAAAGCAGCAATATGATTGGGATATCGTTGAAGATGCTGGTCGCGGTTATCGACGTGTTGTGGCTTCACCTATTCCAATTAAGATCATAGAGCAGGATGCCATCGATTGTTTGATCAAGAATGATTTCATTGTTATTGCTGTTGGCGGCGGCGGAATTCCTGTAGTCGAAGATGAAAATGGAAATCTGAGCGGTGTACCTGCTGTGATCGATAAAGATAGAGCTTCATCTCTTCTGGCAAAAAATCTGAAAGCAGATTTCTTATAATTTCCACAGCCGTAGAACATGTATATCTAAATTTTGGAACGGAAAAGGAAAAAGCAATTTCCTGCATGACACTGGCGGAAGCAAAACGCTAT
>JAUWNO010000529.1 GCA_030612605.1 Armatimonadota bacterium | reverse complement strand
CGGTAAAATCTCCAATGTTGGCATCTGGTATATGATGGTGGGCTTTGGTGCGTCTTTCGGATACACGGTGATGGCGCGTATTTCACTTCTTATCGGAAGAATCCAATTCCTGCTCGGTGAATGTTTAGGATTGATTAAGTAAGAAAGTTAAAATAAAACCTGTTATCCCTTAAAAACCGGATGACAGGTTTTTTTATATTTTATTAAGAATTTCTGCTAATTTCCCGGTTAGCTTGATTCTACTATAGTTTTCTACTTTTTTATTTATTATTCCTTTTTTTCTATTTTTCCAATCATTAAATTTTTCTTCTATGAATTCAGCTATCTCTTCTATTTGATCGTAATAGAACATTTCTCCGCTTTCAGTTTCTTTCAGGATTTGTGCAGCTTCTCCATCCTCAGGACCAATTCCTAAAACCGGAACTCCAGAACCGATATATTCAAATATTTTTCCGGTTAGAATACCTTTATTGTTTTTCACTTTGTTGATGATGAGTATCAGCATTGAAGAATTAACCAGCAAATTCAACATTTCATTATGAGGAAAATATGAATGGAAAGTGATCAAATTATTTTCATCATATTCTTTTAATTCTATTTTCACAACATCATTTACATTCCCATAAAAATTTAAATATATTTTTTTTATCCCATTTTCAAATAAAAGATTTACAGCTTTTAAGATTGGAACAGGACTCGATTCAGGAGGAATTGTTCCGAAATAATTTAAGGTAAAGTTTTTGTTATCTTTAAGTATTTTTTTATGCTCAAAATCTTCGTGGTCATATCCATTTGTTATAAGATGGATTTTACTGATATTATTAAAATCATCTAAGATTTTCTTTGATACAGCAATTGCAGCATCACAATTTCTGATAACTTTTCTTTCCAGAATGCTATCAAAAAAAGTGGAGAGCTTCCATCTTTTCACATTTTCCAGGTATCCCATTTTCGTCCAGGGATCACGGAAATCAGTCAGCCATTTGATTTTGAATTTCTTCTTCAATTTCAATCCAACTAAATGGGTCGAGTGAGGAGGTCCGGTAGTAATCAGAACATCATATTGAGTGGATTGCAGTTCTTTTGAAGCAGCTTTAAAAGCTTTCTTATTCCAGATTTTCCGTGCATCCGGAATAATAAAATTCAATCTTATCCAAATAGAAATTCTCCTCAAAAAAGAATCATCTTTATCTGTATCCAGGCTTCCGTAAGGAACTTTTTTCCCAATTACTTTTTGAAATAGTTTACCGAAAGTTGGCGTTTTAGTCCTAATTACTTTTATTATCGAGGGAACATCGCTAAGTAAAGATTCATCAATTGCAGGATAATCACCATTTTCAGTTGTAATCACAGTTGGCATCCAATCCAATCCGGGAAGATACTTAACAAACTTAAGCCAGCGCTGCACTCCGGAACCGCCACTCGGAGGCCAATAATAGGTGATTATCAATACTCTTTTCACAATCAGAAACCTTTTAAAAAAATTTTGACAATATTCTAACCTGTTTCCTTTTTGTCCAAGTTTTTAGGAGAAAAAATGCGTCCGATAGAAAGAAAGGTCTTTCAGAAGATAACTGATAAAGGCATAAATTTTGATGATGTACTGGAAATCTTAGATAGAACCAGTCGTCGTGAAATGAAAAAAAGCTTTCCTGATGATTGCCATTTTCAATCTGATAAATATTTTGCAAAACTCATTTTAGATTCGCTTTTAAGATACAAACTTATAAGA
>JAUWNO010000533.1 GCA_030612605.1 Armatimonadota bacterium | reverse complement strand
TAATGAGCTGACCACACACAACGAAATAAAGACTGAAAATAAAATAACTTTTTTCATTTCTCCCCCTTTTTTGCTTTTTGTTTTTTTTCAATCCAATTATCTGAGATTAGATTATCTAAAGTGGATTACTTTGTCAACAATTTCTAATATTTCCTCACTTAATATGAGATAATTAAGGTTGGGCAGATTTCACTCAAATAGCCTTATTTGTAGATCATCTTTCTCTTTTTTCTTCTTATATTCGCTTTTTGAGAATTCGATCAATTCCTTCTCGATTCTATCCAGGAAAGGGCTGCGAACAAATTTGTATGTTTTTCCCATAATAAATCTATTCCTGGCGTGCGTAAGATAGAGATATTTTTTTGCTCTGGTCATTCCCACATAAAGCAGGCGTTTTTCTTCCTCGATATCCGATTTTTGAGTTTCAAAAAGAGAATATGGCAGCAATCCTTCCTCGCAACCAACAATGAAAACGCATTGAAATTCCAGTCCTTTAGCAGCGTGCAGGGTCATCAAAGTCACTTTTTCCAGTTCAGGTTGGAAGGTATCGACTTCAGTTCCGAGAGATATATTTTTCAGGAATTCGTTTATATTGATTCCGTAATTTTCAGAGAAAGCGAGCAATTCCTTAATTTCTTCTTTATCGTTTTCTTTTGGAAAATATTTTTCAATAATTGATTGGATAATACTTTTTACGGATTCAGCAGAGATTTTGTTCTTCAAATATTCAATCTCATTTATCTTTATTTTTTGGGATAATTTCTCTTTCAAAAAAATCTGCTCAGGATTTCTCAAAAAACTGATAATTTCAATAATGGATTTAACAGGTTCTTTATTGAACAAGGTTTCTGTTCCAATTTTTTGAAATGGTATACTGTGATCCTTGAAAGCTTTCTCTAAAACCTTCATCTGGGCTTTTATCCTGCAGAGAACCACGAAATCGGAAAGGCTCTTTATTTCTGCTTCTTCATTACCTTCCGTGATTTGGCTGTCCATCGAAAAGAAACGCAATCCACCTATCATTCTTTCAATGGTTCGGGCAACGAATTCTGCTTCACTTTTATCCGAACTGTTCTCCGAAATATTTATCTTCAGACCAGAGCGAATTCCTTCCAATAATCTCTTTTCAGATTTTTCCTGAATGACATTATCAGAAGCTTTGAGTACATTTTCAGGACAGCGATAGCTTTTTCTCAGCTTATAAATTTTTGACTTTGGATAATCATTGGTGAAGCTTTGGATGAATTTCACATCAGCTCCGCGAAAACCGTAAATCGACTGGTTCGGATCACCGATAACGCAAAGATTGGAATCATTTTCCGGCATCAATTTCCGTATCAAATGATATTGAGCGAAATTTACATCCTGAAATTCATCGACCATAATCCATTGAAATTGATTTCTATAATGATTTATAATTTCCGGATATTTCTTGAAAAGCAGAACCGGAAGATAGATCAAATCATCCAGGTCGAAAAAATTTTGTTCCTTTAATATTTCTTCGTATTTCTTGAAGATTTCAGAATTCTCGCTTATTTCTTCCGCTGTTTTCAAATTCTGTTTATTTCCTGTTATCGATTCTGAAATTTTCTTTATCTGCTTTTTATCACATCCAATTTGTTGAAGAATTATTTTTTTATAATCTTCATCGATGATCGTGAAATTCTTTCTGCGACCGGTTTTATCGAGATAATCCGTGATGATCTTATA
>JAUWNO010000265.1 GCA_030612605.1 Armatimonadota bacterium | reverse complement strand
GATTCAACCAATAATTTTGGCTCTTGGTGCATGTATCGGTGAGGAATTTGACGTTTCCAAATTGCGTTACAACAAAATTGTGATTATGTCTGATGCGGATGTGGATGGACAGCATATAGCAACTTTGCTGCTCACATTTTTATTCCGCTATATGAGACCATTAGTGGAATATGGTCACGTTTACATTGCGCGTCCACCGCTTTTCCTTCTTAAGAAAGGAAAGACAAAGAAATATGTGTATTCGATCGAAGAACGGGATGAGGTTCTTAAGAAAATGGGTTCAAAAGGTATTCACGTGCAAAGATATAAAGGTTTGGGTGAAATGAATGCCGACCAATTGTGGGAAACAACTCTCGACCCTGAAAAGAGAATCCTCACAGGTGTTAAGATCGATGATGCAATCGAAGCTGACAGGATGTTCACGATTCTGATGGGAGATGATGTTGCACCAAGACGTGAGTTCATAGAAAGAAATGCACAATATATTGAGGTGAGTGTTTAGTGTTTCTCTTTCTCGTTGCATAGCTCCAGCTATGCAATGTATCTGTGTCACACAGCGGGAGCTATGTGACAAGTAAGAAAGTAAGTTATTTGTTATTTGAAATTTGGATTTTGGAATTTATTTGATATTTATTATTTGATATTTGGATTTTTGTTAGGAATTAGGATTTAGAAATTAATCTTGGAGGATAGATGATTCATGATAGATCGAGAATAGAACTGATCGAAATCGAAGATGTTTTAAAAAAATCATATTTAGAATATTCGATGAGTGTGATAGTTGCCCGGGCGCTGCCGGATGTGCGAGACGGTTTGAAGCCTTCTCAACGGCGAATTTTGTATGCAATGCACGAATTAAATTTAACCCCGGGAAGAGGATTTAGAAAATGTGCTAAAATTGCCGGTGATACTTCCGGTAACTATCATCCGCACGGTGAACAGGTTATTTATCCGACTCTGGTCAGGATGGCTCAACCTTGGAGTTTACGTTATCAGCTCGTGGACGGTCAGGGAAATTTTGGCTCTCAGGATGGAGACCCACCAGCTGCTATGCGTTATACGGAAGCACGTTTGCAAAAATCATCCGTAGATTTGATGGATGATCTTGATAAAGATACTGTAGATTATAAGACAAATTATGATGATACTCGAATGGAACCTACTGTTTTCCCATCAAAATTTCCCAATTTGCTGGTGAATGGTTCATCCGGAATTGCTGTGGGAATGGCTACAAATTTGTCTCCTCACAATATCGGGGAAGTATGTGATGGGATCATAGCCTTGATCGATAATCCGGAAATGGAACCTGTAGATTTGATAAAGTACATTCACGGACCGGATTTTCCAACCGGAGGATATATAATCGGAACTGCTGGTATCAGCGATTATTTTCAGACTGGTAGAGGTAGGATTATTCTGCGGGGAAAAGCTGCCATTGAAACTAAAAATAATGGTGCTGAAGCAATTATCATTACTGAAATCCCATATCAACTGAATAAAACTCTTCTTATCAATAAAATCGTTTCCCTGGTAAAGGATAAACGAATCGAAGGCATCAGTGACCTGCGAGATGAATCCGGGCGTCAGGGAATGCGTTTGGTGGTTACGATCAAACGCAATGCTGAAGGAAATGCAGTTTTGAATAAACTCTACAAGTACTCTCAATTGCAGGAAAGTTTCAGCGTCAATAATCGTGCCTTGGTAAATGGTATTCCCAAAGTCATCAATATGAAAGAGATGATTCAGAATTATATTGATTTCCGGCATGAAGTGGTAGTTCGCAGAACAAAGTTTGAATTGGATAATGCTGAGCGAAGATTACATATTTTAGAAGGATATCGCATTGCACTCGATAATATCGATGAGATAATTGCCTTAATCCGGGCTTCAAAAACTACTGTTGAAGCAAATCAGAATTTGCAGGAAAAATTCAAACTTTCGGAAATTCAGGCAAAAGCTATTCTGGAAATGAGATTACAGAAATTAACGGGTCTGGAAAGAGAGAAAGTAGAAAAAGAATATAATGAAATTGTAAAAACTGTTAAGAAACTGACACGTATTTTAGAAAACCGTTCTCTCAGAATGAATATCATCAAAAAGGAAGTTTCTGATATCAATAATAAATACAGTGATCTCAGGCGTACAACTATTTTGGAAGGTTCTGCAGACATTGAAACAGAAGATATGATCGCAGATGAAGAAATGGTTATCACAATATCGCATCAAGGTTATATAAAGCGGTTACCGATAAATACTTACAGGAAACAGGGGAGAGGAGGAAAAGGGCTTTCAGGTTCAAATTTGAAAGAAGAAGATTTTACTGAAAGTATCTTTGTAGCTTCCACCCATGCGTATATTCTTTTCTTCACAGATTTTGGCAAATGCCATTGGCTCAAAGTTCACAGGATTCCAAAGGTTGGCAGGTTAGCTCGCGGAAAAGCAATTGTTAACCTGCTGCAATTGGAGAGAGAAGAGAAAATCGAAGCATTTGTTACTGCCAGAGATTTTGAACTTCCGCATTATGTAACTATGGTTACAAAGAAAGGAACTATCAAAAAAAGCCCACTTACAGCGTTTTCCCATCCAAGAGTAAATGGCATCATAGCAATAAAACTGATTGAAGGCGACCAGCTTATCGATGCTCAAATAACGGATGGTGATAATGATATCATACTTGCTACAAAAAATGGTTATGCAAATCGTTTTAATGAGACCGATGTTCGTTCCATGGGCAGAAATTCGCAGGGTGTGAGAGGAATACGTTTGCGAGAAAAAGATAAAGTGGTTGCCATGGTTGTTGTTAAGCGGGGTGGAACTCTTCTGGCAATTAGTGAAAACGGATATGGAAAACGGTCCGATGTAGATCATTACACGCAGACAAAGCGTGGTTCAAAAGGTGTGATTACGCTGAAAACCACTGAAAGGAACGGCTATCTCATTTCTTTGATGGAAGTGGTCGATAATGATGATCTGATGATTGTCACCAAAAAAGGTATGATCATTCGTCAGGCTGTGGAAAAGATCAGTGTGATCGGTAGAAATACTCAAGGAGTTCGCTTGATCAATCTGAATAAAGGTGATAAAGTTTTTGATATTACCCGGATTCTGGCTGAACAGGAAGAAGAACTTGAGGAAATCGAGGGACTTTCTGAAGAAGATTTAGAGGAAACCGAAGAAGTATCCATCAAACCGGGAGAACTGAAAGAAGAAACCGAAGAAATTCCTGTCAAAACTGAAGAACAACCTGAAGAGATGAAAGAAGAAACCGAAGAGATCACTGTTAAACCTGAAGAAAAACCTGAAGAAGCTATTGAGGAAACAAAAGAAGTATTCATCAAACCTGAAAAAAAACCTGAAGAAATAAAAGAAGAAACCAAAGAAATCCCTATCAAAACTGAAGAAAAAGCTGAGAAAGCTATAGAGGAAACAGAAGTATCCCTCAAACCGGAAGAACAACCTGAACAGGAAATATCTGAAGTGGAAGAAAAAAAAGAACAACCCAAAGTAGCATCATCTAAGAAAAAGAAGAAAATCAAGATTGATAAAAAAACAGAGCAAATTGAATTGCTGTTGGATGATGATGAATAGAAATATGTTTAATGGTCTTTTCAAATTTCTACGACCCCTATCCCTAAACCTTCCCCCTATCGAAGAGGAAGGGAACTGTCTGCGGCAAAAGGAGATAGATTCTCCCCCTAAATAGGGGGAGTTAGAGGGGGTTAAGAATTCCGAAAAACTTAATTTGACAGAACTTTTCATAAATCAGAAATGTGGGACGATTTTTTTATCGTCCCATAAATTTTATAAAGGAAGGAAAATGAAATCTTTAAAAATTATTCTATTACTGCTGATTACGGTTTTTTTTATATCTTGTACCATCAAATATTTGCCTGTAAAAGAAAAAGGTATTATCATTT
>JAUWNO010000497.1 GCA_030612605.1 Armatimonadota bacterium | reverse complement strand
CTAAAAAATATGGTCAGGATAAACTTCCAATTGAAAACCTTGAAAACGGTTTCTGCCAGAGGAACTCCAACATATTGACCTTTTCAGCGGTTGTGATTGAATAATGCAAACCATTGAAAAAGTTCAGCAGGAAGAAAATTTCTTATAAACTTTTTCAAGGTTAAAGATAGTTATGAGTAAGATTATTAAATTTAAGATAAAAGACTTCCTACCTGAAAAAGATGTTGTTTTCAAGGAATTCGGAATTCCAGAAATTGATCTTGTTTCAGAAAAAATTCAACATCTTTATTCGGAAGCAATAAAAGTATTCCGGGAAACTTCTAAACCCATTGTAATCTATTCCGAAATTTCAGAAGCAGAATTTCAAAATATCTTCAAAGGTGAAGGAAATAATTCTGCTGAAACGCCTGTTAAACAAATTTTATCAAAAGCTGATAATCTGATTTTATTTGCTCTCACGATGGGAAAGGAAGTTAGCGAAAAAATTGATATTCTTTTCAAAGAAAATGATTTTGCTCTGGGTTCGATGCTGGATAATATCGCTTCTCTGGCTGCGGATAATGCCGTCAGAAAACTGGAAACATTAAACACTGAAAAACACCGAAATCACCGAAATCACCAAAAAGGAACTAAAACTTTAGCTTACAGTCCCGGTTATTGTGGATGGCATATTTCAGGACAGAAGAAGTTGTTTGAATATCTGCATCCAGAAAAGATAGGAATAACTTTGAACGATAGTTTTTTGATGATTCCCTTAAAATCTGTCTCTGGTGTTTTGATTTCCGGAAAAAGAGAGATTCATAAATTTAAGAATGATTTTTCTTTTTGTTCTTTGTGTAGGACAAAAAGTTGTTTGGCAAGAATGTAACCCTATCGTCCCGATGGGATTTGTTGCCTTCCGAAGATTTAAAAGTGAAATAAAAAAAACCCGGGACGGTGGTGATACAGAAGGAGACTCGATGCAAATATTAAATCAGATTTCTGAATTTTTACAACAAGGTGATAATGAAAAAGTTTTTGAATTAACAAAAAAAACAATTGAACAGGATTTAAATCCAAAGATTATTCTTGATAACGGATTAATCGCTGGAATGAACATCATCGGGGAAAAGTTCAAAAAACACGAGATATTTCTTCCGGATGTTCTGATGGCAGCAAAAGCAATGTATGCAGGATTGGATCAATTGAAACCGCTTCTTGATTCCAGGGGAATTTCCGGTTTAGGCAAAGTGGTGATTGGCACAGTTCAGGGAGACCTTCACGATATCGGGAAAAATCTGGTGGGAATAATGCTGAAAGGTGCAGGATTTGAAGTTATAGATCTGGGAAAGGATATTCCACCGGAAAAATTTGTGGAAACTGCAAAACGCGAAAATGCAAAACTTATTGGAATGTCTGCACTGCTCACGACAACAATGACAAATATGAAGAAAGTTGTCGATCTTGTTAGAAAAGATAATTCTGATATAAAAGTAATAATCGGTGGAGCTCCGGTTTCCAAAGAATTTGCAGACGAGATCGGAGCAGATGCGTATGCCTACGATGCTGCAAATGCAGTGGAATGTGTGAAAAGGATGATTTAACTCTCCCTGCTGTCCCTCTCTTTTATAAAGCGAGGGAACATATGAAAAGCAGGAAGAAATGTAAGAAAGTAACAAAGCTATAAACTGTGGAATTTCCCCTCTTTTGCCAAAGAGGGGTTAGTATCTTATTTCTAATATTCGTGTTTTTTTTGGCAGAAAATCGTTAACACCAATGTTAAATATAAGAATTTTAAATTGTTTGTTTGGCATTTGAATATTGAGATTTATTCGGATTTTGTTTTTTGAGATTTGTATTTTCCAGTTTATCTGGGTTAGGGGAGTTAGAAAAAATAAAAGCTATTATCCAAAAACTAAAAAATAAAATTCTGGTTGCAGACGGTGCAATGGGTACAATGCTTTTTGCCAAAG
>JAUWNO010000401.1 GCA_030612605.1 Armatimonadota bacterium | reverse complement strand
TTGATTTTTTCGTTGGACTTTCTTTTTATATTTTCTAATTTTCCGCTCAATCTGTCATTAATTAGTTTATAATATGTTTCAGAGACATCTATCGTTATATATTTACGACCAAATTTCTTGGAGACAAAAGCAGTTGTTCCTGTTCCTCCAAAAGGATCTAAAACAATATCATTTTTCTTTGAACTTGCCTTAATAATTCTTTCTAATAATGACTCCGGCATCTGACAGGGATGATCTCCCAACCTTTCATTAAAAGTTCCGCAAACACGAGAAATTTTCCAAACATCGTCGGGGATTTTTCCTTTTGGATTAGCTCTTTTATCATTATATTTCAATTGTCTTGCTGATGGAATTCTAATATCATCTGCATTGAAATAAAATTTCTCTTTGTGTTTTGTGAAATATAGAATATGAGTATGAGAGCGGTTGAACTTTTTTCGTTGATTTTGACCAAATGTATAATACCAGATAATCCAATTTCTAAAATGTAATCCGGTTTTTTTCATTATAATATTTATTTCTGCTGCAAATTCATCACCGATTGCAATGTAAAATGAACCTGATGTTTTCAGAAGACGAAAACATTCGTAAATCCATTTTTCAGACCATTTATAATATTCCGAATATGACAAATTATCTGTATAATTCTCATATTTTAAACCGATATTAAAAGGAGGATCAGCAAAAATTAGATTGATTGAATTTTCAGGTAATTGCTTCATAATTTCAATACAATCACCAAAAAAGACTTTATTTAGTTCCTCCATCTAATCCTCAATTTTAAACAGTTCGCAAGGTCTGAATTTAAACTGTATTTTTGTCGGATCTGGAGTTCCACCTTTTCTTTGCATCGTTATTTTTCCAATTCTTAAACTTCCTCTTGAAGAGAGTTCGATTTTTCCTTGTCCGAAAAAATTCATAACAGTGTTAATATCTTTTAATATCCAGGCAGTTGTGTTATTTTCTTTATTGAATTTTGTGACCAACATCCAATCAGCAGATAGTCCTCCTCTACCTTTGATTATATCGCTAATAACTATGATTCGATTGTTTTTTCTGATAATACAATGAAGTTTATTCTATTGAAAACAGAATTCCAGTTTTAATAATCTCCAGAGAAATCTAATTTATTAAAGCGTAAACCAAAGATTTGTTGATCAACCACTCTGGCAATGTCTTTCAAAGAAACAATTCCTACCAAGTGACCATCTTCTACAACCGGTAAATGTCGAATACGATTGGTGACAAAAACATGATATACTTCTCTAAGTTTTTTATCTTTGTTTACGGTATGCAGCTTCTTGGTCATAACTTTACCAACCGTAAGCTGTGTAGAATTCTTTCCCTTTGCCACTACTCTATTAACTAAATCTCTTTCAGTGAAGATACCAATAGGAGTATCATCTTTTACAATAATAACTGATCCAATATCATAGGTTGACATAATTTTTGCTACAGAATCTATTGTAGCACTTTCCGTACAAGTTTTAACGTCTTTTTGCATATATGACTCTATACTCATTTTCTCTCCTTTCTTAAGCGTTATAGTCTGTTTCCTTTTCAGTCTTTTTAAATGTAATTGTCAACTACTTTCCTAATTGCCCGGATATATTCTGGCGTTGTTCCGCAGCAACCTCCAATTATGGAAACTCCAGCATCGATTAATTCTTTTGCTTTTTCTGCAAAAAATTCCGGTGTTTCTGAATAAAACAATTTCCCTTCTTTCATCTTGGGAATTCCTGCATTAGATTGAATTATTATTGGAAGAATTGCGTACTTTTTAAATTCACGAGCTATCTTGATCATATTCTCGATTCCGTTCCCGCAATTTGAACCGATAATATCTGCTCCCGCTTTTTGAAGACCAACTACTGCAGCCTCAATGCTGACGCCCATAATTGTATAAAATCCTCGTGGAGTTTCGTCAAAGGTCATTGTTGCCATAATTGGTATTTCAGGAGAGATACTTTTTGCTGCTTTTATGGCAAGAGTTGCTTCATTCAAATCTGTCATTGTCTCGATGCAGATCAAATCAACGCCTGCATTAATAAGAGCTTTCATTTGTCTTTCATAGCTTTTATAAATGTCTTCCGGTTCTGTATCACCAAAAGGTTTTAGTAATTTCCCGGAAGGACCAACCGAGCCGGAAACATAAGTTTTTTCTTCAACCACTTTTCTGACTTTTTCCACTGCAATCCTATTGATCTCTTCTGTTTTGTCTTGTAGCCCGTAATCTGATAATTTCAATGGAGAAGCTCCGAAAGTGTTGGTTTGAATAATATCTGCTCCGGCATCAAAATATGTTTGCGCAATTTCTTCGAGGATTTCAGGATTTTCCAGATTCACAGATTCAGGTGGTTCTCCCGGCTTGAGTCCTTTGGCAAAAAGCATTGTACCCATTGCACCGTCTGCAACCAGAATTTTATTTTTTAGTTTTTGGATAATAGCTTTTATTTTTTCTAACTCCCCTAACCCAGATAAACTGGAAAATACAAATCTCAAAAAACAAAATCCAAATAAATCTCAATATTCAAATGCCAAACAAACAATTTAAAATTCTTATATTTAACATTGGTGTTAACGATTTTCTGCCAAAA
>JAUWNO010000046.1 GCA_030612605.1 Armatimonadota bacterium | reverse complement strand
TCACAACAGACCAGATTCCATTTCCATAAGCAAGATGAGTAATATAAAATCCTGCCTTCCATTTTTGATCGATATAATCACCGGGAAAGGTCTTACTTGTACCATAAGATTGATCCGAATAAACCACATTTTCTCCTTTTAAAAGTTATATTATTTTTAAAAATTTAATAGTTCTTTCCAACATTATTATTCTAAAAAACCCTCATTTTTTCCTGATTCAGAGCCTTTTAAATTTTTTGATTGTATGAATGTCAAGGAAAAATATATTTGACAATATTAGAAGGAAAAATAAAAAAAGCTGTAGATTTTAAAAAGGTGAAATCCACTTTGTTTTCTAAACGTTCAAGGCGTGACAAACAATTTCTAAACGTAAATTTAAGGCTATTATATTTTATTCGTTCCCAAGATTTTCTTGAGAATGAAATTAATAGCAAAGTTGATCTTTGCACTCAAAAAATTGCGTTCTTAAATTAAATTTATGAGCGAGATTAATTGAAAGGATGTGTTATGGAAAACGTAATTGGCAAAAGAGTCAGACGCGTGGACGGCTACGAAAAAGTTACCGGCAAAGCGATTTATGGTGATGATCTCAAATTCCCCGGTATGCTTTACGGAGCAGTTCGTTACACAGATATTCCCGCAGGAAAGATCACAAAACTCGATATTTCTAAAGCAGAAGAAATGCCCGGTGTAAAAGCGATTGGATTGTATAAAGACGTTCCCGGGGAAAAGAAAGTAGGTCCTATCCGCAGGGATTATCTGCCAATTGTTAAAGATGAAGTTTTCTTTGCCGGAGATGTCTTAGCAGTTGTAGCCGCCGTTACAAAAGAACAAGCTTACGCCGCTGTGGATACAATTCGGGTTGAGTATGAACCCATCAAACCGCTGACAGATATTGAAGAAGCAGTGAAACCGGGTGCTCGTTTGATACATCCGGAATATAAAAGCAATATAGTAAACCATTATCCGCTTATTAAGGGTGATGTGGAAAAAGGTTTTGCCAAATCCGACCGGGTGATCGAAAGAAAATATCGCACCGGATTCGTTGAACATGCCTACATCGAACCGGAATCTATCGCAGTTGCTCCGGATTACACAACAAAAGGTTACAGAGTTTACGGCTCCATACAGAATCCATTCACCACCCGCAAAGTAGTTGCTCTTTTTATGGGATTGAAACTGAACCAGGTAAACGTATTCGGCTCAACTCTGGGAGGTTCTTTTGGTGGTAAGGATGATATAATTAATAACATTGCCTGCCGGGCTGCCTTGCTTTCCAAACTCACAGGAAAGCCTGTGAAGATCACTTATACTCGTGAAGATTCTCTGAAAGAAAGTTATAAACGCCATCCATATATAATGACCTATAAAGTCGGCTTCAATAACGATGGTAAATTGAAGGCAATGAAGATAAACATCCTGGCAGACAGCGGAGCTTATTCTTCTCAAACTTTCTTTGTAACCTGGCGTTCCGTAGTTCAGGCAACCGGACCTTACGAGATCGAAAATGTTCTCACCGATGTAAAAGGAGTTTATACAAACAATACATACACCGCAGCTTTCAGGGGATTCGGTTCACCGCAGGTTATTTTTGCCCAGGAATCCCTGATGGATGAAATTGCAGAAATTTGTGGAATTACACCACTGGAAATTCGAGAGATTAACGGATTCAAACAGGGAAGCATCACTGCCAGCGGACAGAAATTATCGGAACATAAAGTATCTTTGCACCAGGTAATCCTGGAAGCTGTAGAAAAAAGTAATTATAAAGAAAAATACGGACAATATAAAAAAACGAATGTTTTAAGCAGAAGATACAAATATGGCATCGGGTTATCTTGCAGTTATCGTGGCTGTTCGCTGGGTGCAGAAGGTACAGATGCATCCTCTGCCATCGTTTCTGTTCAGGCAGATGGAAGCGTAATTGTGTTCACCGGAGTTAACGAAAATGGACAAGGACTTCGCACTACATTCTGTCAGGTAACTTCCGAAGTGCTGGGAGTTCCGCTGGAGGATATTACATTCCTGGAACCTCAAACTTCCTCTATTACGGATGGTGGTCCTACAGTCGCTTCCCGCGGTACAATAGTTGGAGGTAATGCTACCATTCAAGCTGCTAATGTTGTGAAAGAAAGAATCTTTGAAATTGTAAAAGATGACCTTAAAGTTTCCAAATTGGAAGAAACCGAATGGAAAAACGGATACATTTATCACAAAGCTATGAATCAGAAAATAAAACCTGTAAAATTCTCTGACGCTGCAGAAAAAGCATATTGGGCTGGAGTCAATCTTTCAGCTTACGGCTGGTTCAAAGGTCCCGATGTAAATTGGGACGAAGAAACAGGACAGGGCAATGCCTATTTTACTTATGTTTATGGCTGTCAGATCGTGGAAACACGCATCGATACACATACAGGGAAGATCGAGGTGGAGAAAATAACCGCTGCTCACGATGTAGGAAAAGTTATAAATCGATTAGGTGCGGAAGGACAGGTTTATGGCGGTGTAACGCAGGGAATGGGTTACGGAATATTGGAAGATTTTAACATTCAAAATGGTGAAGTCAAATCTTTGAACCTGGATGAGTATCTGATTCCCACCATTAAAGACATCAAAGAGATCGAACCGATTTTGGTCGAGAATCCCGATATTTACGGACCTTTCGGAGCAAAAAGTATTGGAGAACCTACATTGGAATTGACAGCAGCAGCTATTAATAATTCTCTCAGTTTTGCTCTTGGAAAGCGTTCCTTTCAGATTCCTTTAACTCTGGAACAGGTATTCCTGAGAAAAAATCTACGTAAGCCTGCACGTCAAAGTGAAGTGGTGCATGATTCTGATAAGAATAAGAAAATTACACCCCGTTTAAGTAATATTAAAACATTCTCTTCACAAAATCTGGAAGAAGCTCTGCAAAAATTGGCAAGTGGAAAATTTAAACTTCTTGCTGGAGGAACCGATGTTATTGTTCAGGCACGTCATAAAACCGAACCCCTGAATTTATTGAATATTTTTTCTCTTCCGGAATTGAAAGGAATCAAAAAAACAGGTGATAGAATAACTATCGGAGCAACTACTACTTTTACGGAAATAATTAATAACGTTGTTATCAAGCGTGAATTTCCACTGCTTATTAAAGCCTGTTCCCTGATAGGTTCCACACAGATAAGAAATCGGGCAACCATTGGTGGCAACATTGTGAATGCTGCTCCCTGTGCCGATTCCGTTCCTCCTCTCATCGTTTATCAAGCCAACCTGCATTTGCGCTCGAAAAAGGGTGAACGGATCGTTCCAATATGCGAATTCATTAAGCAACATTATAAAACTGTCCTCCAACCTGATGAAATACTGACTGCGATTACAATTCCAAAGCTTCCTGATAAAAAATACTATCACAGCTATTATCAGCTTGGCAGGAGAAATGCAGTTAACATAACCAGGATGAGCATCAGCGTGATGTTGAGTTTTGATAAAAAAGGTAAGATTGAAGAATGTTATATTGTGGATGGCTCACTTTTCAGCAGATCGCAGAGAATTACTACCGTTGAGGATGCTTTAATTGGAAAACCATTGAACGAGCAAACGATAAGTGCTGCAGAAAAACCATTAGCAGAAAAGATCGAGAAAGAGATTGGTGGACGGTGGTCTGCTGAATATAAGAAACCCGTTTTTATTAATCTGTTCAAAGATGCTTTGGAAGAAATATTAGCAAAAATATGTAAGAACCCTTGAAAGTACTTGAACGAAAACCCTGAAAAAGTTTCTTTCGCAAATTCTTACATTTGACTCTTTCAGGGTTGGAAAAACAGAAACTCTAAAAATGTCTCTTTCAATGGCTACTTGCATTTGACACTTTCAGAGTAATAATTGAAAGAACCCTTGAAAGCGCTAAAGCAAGAAGAAGTCTTGAAGAAACTTTGAAAGGGCTAAGCAGGAAGAAAGTTTGAAAAAAGCCTTTTCAAGGTTAAGAAGGAGTATATGATTTATCAAGAAAGTAATTATTATCACGTTTTCAATAGAGGATGTAATAGAGAAAACATCTTCTTCTCAAAGAGTGATTATAATATTCTATTATCAAAGATGCAAAAAACAAAGGATAAAAAGAATATTGAAATTATTGCTTATTGTCTGATGCATAATCATTATCATTTCTTTCTATATCAAAACTCTGAAAGATCTGTCTCAGATTGGCTGAAATCTTTGTTTAGCGGATATGTACAACGAATTAACCGGAAATATGATAGAAGCGGTACATTATTTGAAAGAAGTGCAAAACCTAAACTTGTTACTAATGATAATTATTTAATTGAATTAATTCACTACATACATGCAAACCCTCTTAAACATGGTTTTGTTATTAGTCCTGAAGACTGGAAATATTCAAGCCTTTCTGATTATTTGAATAATGAAGCCAGTAAATTAACGAGCAAAAGGGTCATTTCAGACTATTTTTCTGATGGTTATAGTTATAAAGATTCTTTCCAAGAATATCTGGAAAGCAAAAAATATGAAGAAGATTTTGAATAAGTTACCCTGAAAAAGTCTCTTTCAGGAATTCTTGCATTTGACTCTTTCAGAGTTGGAGAAAATCAAATAATGTGAAAGAAACCTTGAAAGTGCTAACATATGTTACTCTGAAAATGTCTCTTTCAATGGCTACTTGCATTTGACACTTTCAGAGTAATAATTTAAAGAAACCTTGAAAGTGCTAAGCAGGAAGAAAATTTGAAAGAAGCCTTTTCAAGGTATAAGCTGAAAGAAAAAGAGGATAAATAAATGATAAATCTTCATTTTAATGTAAATGGAAAAAATGTTGAAATAACTGTGGATGATTCCCTTAGACTGTTGGATATTTTGCGTGATGAATTGGGATTAACCGGAACCAAGGAAGGATGTGCTATAGGAGAATGCGGTGCCTGCACAGTGATCATGAACGGGGAAGCGGTGAATTCTTGCATGATTTTAGCTGCACAGGTGGATGGCTCTGAAATTGAAACAGTTGAGAATCTGGAGAAAAACGAAGTTCTCTCTAAATTACAAGATGCGTTTCTGGATAATGGTGCAATCCAGTGCGGATTTTGCACACCCGGCATGTTGATGAGTGCTAAAGCACTTCTCGATAAAAATTCCACACCATCTGAGGAAGAGATCAAAACAGCTTTGGAAGGAAACCTCTGCAGATGTACGGGATATATTCCTATTTTGAACTCAGTTAAAGATGCGGTTGAGAAAATTAGGAAATGAGAGAAAATCCCTTTTTATTTCCATCTATGCCGGACTAAAGCCACACCCTTAAAAGGGGGATATAGAGATGCAGGAGAAAAAAAAATGAATATAATAATTCAAGGTGGATATTTAATAATTCCCAAAGAAGAAACTGTTCTTGTTGAAAAGAAAAATATCTACATAAAAGACGGAGAAGTATTTTATACTAGACCATTTGAAAAAGCAGATCGAATTATTGATGCAACCAACAAAATTATTTTTCCCGGTTTAACCAACGCTCATCATCACATTTACTCTACACTTTCCAAAGGAGTTCCGTGCGAAGTACCGTTCAATGATTTTATGGGAAACTTGAAAAACTTGTGGTGGACTCTGGATCATTCCTTAAACAAAGAAGATATGATCCTCTCCACTGCTATCGCAATGAAAGATTCTATTTCTCACGGTGTAACTACGGTTTTCGATCATCATATTTCCGGTTACACCGAAAACGCTCTTTCTGATATGGCAGATGTTTTTGATGCCTATGGTATCAGTGGAACACTTGCCTTTGAAATTTCTGACAGGAATGGAGAAGAATTTTTCCAGGAATCTTTAGACGAAAACATTCGTTTTGTCAAAGCTCAAAAAGGTAAATCAGTTCAGGGAATGATAGGATTGCACGCTTCATTTACGCTTAGTGATGAAAGCCTGCAAAAAATTGCAGATGCAACTGAAGATTTCCCTGTTCACGTTCACGTGGCAGAAGGTGAAATCGATGGTGTTCAATGTATGGAAAGTTACGGAAAAGGTCTTATCGAACGGTTCGACAGTTTCGGATTAGTTCGTAAAAATTCACTTTATATCCATTGTAGTAATCTCACAGAAAAAGACCTTGAAATCCTGAAAAAGCGTGATACTTTTATTGTTCAAGCGGTAGATTCCAATATGAACAACGGATTGAATGTAGGAAATATTTCCAAATTTATTTCGGAAGGTATTAAGACAACTGTTGGCACGGATGGAATGCATTCCAGCACAATGAAAGCATTTAAAAACTCGATGATCTTCACTAAATACTTAAATAAAAATTGTGATCTTGGCTATCCTGAAATGAACGCTCTTTTCCTTAATAATTTTAAACTTAAAAAAGCATTTGGGATTCCATTGGGAATTGAAGAAGGTGAACCTGCTGATATTGCAATCTTCGATTATGAACCTGCGACACCATTCAATAATGACCAATTCCTTGGACATTTCATCTTTGGCATCACCGAATCACGCTGTCAGTATGTATTTAAAAATGATGAAATATTATTGGATGACTACCATGTAACGAAAGATCTTTATAAAGACCTGTTTGAACGATCGGAAGAAATTTCTAAAGCGATGTTTAAGAGATTTGAAAGTAATAAAAGAAGATATTGAAGATTAGCTCACGGATGACACGGATCGAACGGATTTAATATCATAATTTATTCTAATTGCAGGTTCATTCTTGTAGATTGAACCGTAACATTTCGGACGCATCAAAATGATACGTCCTGCATTCGTCTCAAAGACACTAAGATCACAAGGAGACTGGTGTGAAAAGAACTATATTTATTATTAATTTTAATGTGAACTTTGTGCCTTCGTGTCTTAGTGGCAAAATGAAGAGAAAAAATGAGTGACATAATGATACCTGTAAAATTTAAAAAATTATTAAACTGGATTTTGGAAGAATATAAAAATGAAAAAACCATCTTTGGAATTTATGAAGATAAATTCTATCGAAAGCCTGATACTTCATCTTTTACCATTTTTGGTGAAAAATGCGAAACTCCAATCGGACCCGCTGCCGGACCGCACACACAATCCACACCGAATATTGTAGCTGCCTATCTTACAGGCAGCAGATTCTTCGAGCTGAAAACCGTGCAGATCATGGATACTCTCGATATTGAAAAACCCTGTATCGAAGCGACTGATGAAGGTTATAACACCGAGTGGAGTACCGAACTGACAGTCCCGCAAGCTTATGCAGAATATGTCAAAGCCTGGTTTTTATTGCATTTACTTAATAAAATGTTCGGTCTTTCAAAAACCGGAGAACGCTCTTTTGTTTTTAATATGAGCGTGGGTTACGATCTGAAAGGTATCAAAGACCCCAAAATAGATAAATTTATCGAAAATTTGAAAGATGCTTCCAACAATGAGGTTTTCCATGAATGTAAATCTGATTTGAAAAAGGCTATCGAAGCTGGAAAAATTCCTAACATTACTGATGCAGAATTCGTAGAAACGATCTCACCCAACATCTCCAATTCTATCACTCTTTCCGCAATGCATGGATGTCCTCCCGAAGACCAGGAACTCATCTGTAAATACCTCATCAGCGAAAAGAAATTGCATACTTTCCTGAAAATGAATCCTACCTTGCATGGTTATGAGTATGTTAAAAATACATTCCAAAAACTGGGATACGATCATATAATTTTGAAAGAAGATTCATTCACACATGATATGCAATATAATGATGCTATTAAAATGCTGAAAGTTCTGCTTCCCTTCGCTAAAGAACATGGTGTGGAATTTGGTGTGAAACTTTCCAATACACTTGCTGTGGTTAACGAAAAAGGCATACTTCCCACAGATGAAATGTATATGAGCGGTCGTGCATTATTTCCACTCACAATCAACCTGGCAAAAAAACTTTCAGACGAATTTGGAGGTAAACTTCCTATTTCTTATGCAGGTGGTGCAGGTTACTTTAATATCAAAGATATTTTTGAAACCGGTATTAAACCCATCACATTGGCAACAGATCTGCTGAAACCGGGTGGATATCTTCGTTTAACACAGATCGCTGAATTATTGGATAGCTCCATGCAAGACCTTCCTTCCCAGAATATTGACCTGGAGAAATTGGATTCCATAGCTGCAGATGCTCTTTTAAACGAGAAATACAAGAAAGAATATAAATCTGACGCACCGATGAAGATAGATCAGGAACTGCCAATAACAGATTGTTTTATCGCACCTTGCACGATTGGATGTCCGATAAATCAGGATGTTCCGGAATATATTCGCCTGATTGGTGAAAAGCGTTACCTGGAAGCATTAGAGCTTATCGTTTCCAAGAATCCGCTCCCGTTCATAACAGGTTTTATTTGCGATCATAAATGCATGTTGAAATGCGTTCGTAATGACTATGAAGAACCTGTTCTCATTCGTGAACTCAAACGAGTTGCTGCTGAAAAGGGGTATGATAATTTCCTGAAAAATTTAAAGATCAATAACAAACCAAATGGAATAAAAGTAGCAGTTATCGGTGCCGGACCTGCCGGTCTTGCATCTGCTTATTTCCTTGCTCGTGAAGGTTTCGATGTAACTATCTTTGATAAAACCGACAAACCGGGTGGAACAGTAATTCATACAATACCAGGTTTCAGAATCCCCGACTGGGCTATCCAAAATGATATTGAACTAATTAAAAAAAAGGGTGTGAAATTTCAAATGAATGCTGACGCTGATTTTGATTTAGAAAAACTGAAAGCTGATGGATTCAAATACATCAATCTGGCTATCGGCGCCTGGAAATCGCGAATGCTTCCAATGGAGGGTGATACTTCCAAAGTTCACGGAGCTATCAAATTCCTGCAGGATTGGAATAAAGATAAAAATGCTCTTGATCTTGGCAAAAACGTTGCCGTTGTGGGTGGTGGTAACAGTGCAATGGACAGTGCTCGGGCTGCTAAAAGAACGCCCGGTGTGAACAATGTTTATATCTTTTACCGCCGTACTATCAAAGAAATGCCTGCTGACCGTGAAGAACTTGATAATGCCATCAAAGATGGAGTTATCTTTAAAGAGCTGATCAATCCTGTTTCTTTGATAAATGGCATTCTGAAATGTCAGGTAATGGAACTGGGTGAGCCTGATGAAAGCGGTAGAAAACGTCCGCTTTCTGTTGAGGGTAAATTTATAGAACTGGAAATCGATACTGTTCTTTCAGCTATCGGTGAAATGGTGGATTATGATATTTTGAAGAAGAATGGGATTAAAATCGATGAGAGAAAAAACATTGTGGTTAATGAATTTGGTGAAACCAGCAATAAAAATGTATTCATTAGTGGTGATGCTTTGCGAGGTCCTTCAACTGTTGTAGAAGCAATTGCAGACGGGCAGAACATTGCTAATGCTATCCTTGAGAAAGAAGGAATTGATCCGGAAAGAATTAAACCGGAAAATTTCAACTTCGATAATGAAATAAGAAAACACGATATCCGCAACAAGAAAGGCATTATTAATCCAACCGTAGAAGTCTTATCCACTAACGAAGAAATCTCTGCTGAAACAAACCGCTGTCTGGAATGTAATTTTATTTGTAATAAGTGTATGGAAGTTTGCCCTAATAGAGCCAATATTGCAGTTAAAGTTGTGGGATTCAAAGACGTAAATCAGATACTGCACCTGGATGGACTCTGTAACGAATGCGGAAATTGCGAAACATTCTGCCCTTACGATGGTGCACCTTATAAGGAAAAATTCACACTGTTCTGGAATGATAAAGATATGGTGATGAGTGTTAATAATGGATTCTTGCTAACATCTGAAGAGAATGATGCAGAATTCAAAGTTCGCGTTAGCGACAAAACTTATATAGTTAACTTCGACAAATCCAGTAAATTATTGAATTATAGATCAGATCATGAAATTGAGCAGAAAGTTGAATTTAATTCTCTGATGAACATAATTTGGTGGACTTATAAAAACCATAATTTCCTATTTATGTAAAATGTATTTTTACGA
>JAUWNO010000359.1 GCA_030612605.1 Armatimonadota bacterium | reverse complement strand
TGTTCAAGCGTTCCTTTATTTCCGGGAACGCGAATCAGATCTCCGAAAGTAGCGATAGTCACATCTTTCAAGTCTATCAATGAATCGATCACGGAGGAAGGAGTTACGCACACCGGACAGCCAGGACCGGAAATTAATGAGATTGATTTTGGTAATAGTTTGCGAATTCCCCAATGACCGATAGCCATTGTATGAGAACCGCACACTTCCATAAATTTAACCGGTTTTTCCCATTCTTGCAGTTCGCTGACGATCTTTTTGATAAGATGGGGATTTCTGAAATTATTCAGTTCCATATACTTCTCGCAGAATTTCAAGAGTTTCATGTGCATCTTTTTCGGAAATGATGTTCAATCCGAAGCCGGTATGAATGATGACCCAGTCACCTTCCTTAACTTCCGGAATGAAGGTTAGGGATATCTCTTTGTTCACTCCACCCAGATCTACGATGCCTTTTTCATTTTCTTTTTTTATAAGTTTTCCCGGTATTGCAATACACATATTATTTTCCTTTTTTAACAACGAACAAAACTAACTTCTTAACCACAGAGTTCACGGAGAGCACGGAGATTAATTTTTGTTCCTCTTGTTACCAAGCCACAGCTTTGTAACATTATCATATTAAAGATTCACTTTTTTCCAACCATTGCGAAGGTTAATCTGAAAGAAATTCTCTGTGGAAAACCATTCGCAAGGTCTTCCATTTTCCATTTTTCAATTTTCAATTTTTAATTTTTAATTTTCAATTTTTAATTTTTAATTTCCTATTCCCCACTACCACCTGACCAACAGATATCGAACCATCGTTAGGGGGTAAAATCGAGGGTACAAAAACTGTAAAGTTATTTTTCGCTAAAACCTTGCTGCTCCCTTCCAGAAGAACTTTGTTCTGCATCACTCCTCCAGAAAGGATCACTTTCTTTATCCCTGTTTTCCTGTGTGCTTTTTTAACTGCTTCCAATGTAAAATTAATAATTGTACTATGAAACTTTTCTGCAATTCTATGAGGAGGTTCTTTTCTTTGAACATCGTTCGCAACAGCCCGGATCAAAGGGATAATGTTTATCCTATCTTTTTCCAGATTATAAGGATAGTTGTTTTTACCTGAATTGTTTTTATTCCTACTTAGAAATTCCAAAGCCATTGCAGACTGAGCTTCAAAAGTGATCTCAGGGAAAAGACCAAGCATTGCAGCAACGCAATCAAACAATCTACCCATACTGGAAGTCTGGAAAATATTGAATTTATTTTCTATCTGCTTTGAAATAATTCTCTTCTCTGTTTTAGAAATTTTTTCTAGAAAACCCGGGTCAATTCCTGCTGCCAATAAATATGCATAAGCTATCCTGATGGGATGTTTGATAGCAGCATCTCCACCTGGAAGCGGCATATAATTCAAATGAAACAAGCGTTCAAATTGGGAATAATCTGCCAGGAATATTTCACCTCCCCAGATCGCTCCATCTGTGCCGTAACCAGTGCCGTCATAAGCGATACCGATAACCGGTTCATCCAAATGGTGTTCTGCCATTACAGCAGCAATATGAGCGTGATGATGCTGGACTTTAATTAAGTGCAGTCCTGTACTTTCTGCAAACCGGGTGGTCATATAATCCGGATGCAGATCGCAGACGACCAGTTCCGGTTCAAGCTCGAACCATTTCTTATATTTTTTCAAAGTATCCGTGTAAAAATCCAACGTTTGCTTACTGTTGGAATTTCCAATGTAAGGTGAAAGGAAAAACGAATCTTCTTTGCTAAGTGCGAAAGTAATTTTCAGCTCTGCACCTGCACCAAGTGTCTGAACGGTTTTAAAGGGAAGTTTTATGGGAGAGGGGACATATCCGCGGGATCTTCGCATCATCACATTTTGCGGTTTGGAAGCGCGTATCACCGAATCGTCTGAACGGTTCAGGATGGGACGATTATGGGTCAGGAAGAAATCACAAAGACCGCTCAGTTCTTTCTCTTCAGCAGCGATGGGTTCATCTTGAAAATTCCCGGACGTCATTATTAGAAATGGAAGTTCATTGCTCAATATCTGATGATGGATTGGAGCGTATGGCAGAAAGGCTCCGATGTTTGGATTTTGAGGAGCAACGTTTGCTGCTACTCGTTCCAACGCTCCAGCGTCTTCTTCTTGTTCCCATACTCCAGCGTGGGAACATTCTTCTTCTAATGCTTTTGCGTTTTTTGAAACAGAGTTTCTTTGACTATTGCGTTTCCAAACAGAGTTTAGAAACGAGCGGTGATCTGATGAGTTTTCATCTCGTTCCAATGCTCCAGCGTTGGAACGCCTTTCTTCAAACGCTCCTGCGTTTATTCGGAGTTCTCTTTTCAGCAGAATAACTATCGGTGCTGCTGGAGATTTCAGCAGTTCATATTGCTCAATATTTATTTCTACAACTTCAGATAATTTTTCAGGATGACACATCACAGCAAAAGGTTTGTGCGGACGATCTTTTCTTTTCCTGAGTTCTTCGACAGTTTGTTCATTTGTTGCCTGGCAGGCAATATGAAATCCGCCGATGCCTTTGATTCCGATTATTTTTCCCTCTTTAAGGAACTTAATCGTATTTACAATCGGGTCACCTGTAATTTCTACGAAATTCTTATCCAGAAATTTCAATTGAGGACCACAGGTTGGACAGGCGATCGGCTGAGCGTGAAATCTACGATTCAAAGGATCGGTATATTCACCTTTGCATAAATCACACATTTCAAAATCTTTCATCGAAGTGACCGGACGGTCGTAAGGTGTATTTTCAATAATCGAATAGCGCGGACCGCAATTTGTGCAATTTATAAAAGCATAGTTAAAACGTGGATCGGACTCATCAAATAATTCTTTAGCGCAATCTTCACAAACAGCAAGGTCAGGAGATATCTGGGTTGAACCTTTACTATTTTGACTTTGTTTGATTGTGAATTCCGTGTAGGGAACATCTTCTTTTTCCTCGATACTAAATTCCCTGATAAACGCAGCGGAAGGATG
>JAUWNO010000468.1 GCA_030612605.1 Armatimonadota bacterium | reverse complement strand
TTTCAAATTTAGAACAAAGCGTTATCAATTTGAAACTGAAGTTATCCTGAAGCTGGCAAAAGCCGGCGGAAAGACAGGATTCATCGAGATTGAAACTATTTATGATGGACAGAAAAGTTATATTTCTCATTTGAGAGATATTATGAATTTCATTAAAATAATTTTCTACGAAATTTTTCATGGTAGAGTAACATAACTTATAAGAAGTTATGAGATAAAGATGATTTGCCACCTGTCTTCGTCCCGAATAGCGGGACTATGCCAAGGCAGGCAAAGTTCACAAAGAAACACTAAGTTAAAATATTTTGATTTTTTTTATGGAAAAGTAATATCCGTTTAATCCGTGTTTATCCGTGAGCAAAAAAAGTACCCTTAGCGTTGCTTCGCGTTCTTAGTGGCTAATAGGAGTGAAAATGAGAATCTTACTTACAAATGATGATGGAATCGATGCACCCGGAATAAATATTTTAGCTGATGTGCTTAAGGAAAACGGACATGAAATAATTATGGTTGCTCCGGATCAAGAACAGAGTGCAACCTCACATTCAATCACACTTCATCAACCTTTGAGGATTTGGGAAAGAGATAAAAACCGGTATGCAGTTACTGGCAGTCCGGCAGATTGTGTGATATTAGCGGAAAAAGTTATTTTGAAACATCCGATCGATCTGGTAATATCCGGGATAAATGGTGGGCAAAATATGGGTGAAGATGTCCTTTATTCCGGTACTGTAGCTGCTGCATTGGAAGCGATGTTTCTTGGCTTCAAATCTATTTCTTTATCGCTTGCTTCTAAGGTGGAACAAAAATTTGAAACTGCTGCTTTCTTTATGAATAAAATGCTGCAAAATGGTATTTATAATTTAATTGGGGAAAATGAAGTTTTTAATATTAATGTTCCTAATATAGAAATTTCAGAAATTAAAGGTTTTAAAATAACCCGAACCGGTCATCGAAAATACCAGGATTTTGTGAAGGAGCAAAAAGATCCCAGAGGAAGGAAAATTTATTGGATTGGTGGTGCTGTTCCTTTGTGGTCAAAAATCGGGAATACGGATTTCAAGGCAATTTCACAGAATTATATTTCTATCACACCGATTTATCCAAACTTTACAAAAAAAGAATCTTTTAAGAAAATCGAAAATTGGATTGATAACAAGCCCCGAAAAGCACCCCGATACAGTCGTTCCTCCTTACGGGGCAGGCGAAGATACACTAAATAAAAGTTTAATGATTTATTATGAAAAGTTATATCCGTTTAATCAGTGTTCATCCGTGAGCAAAAAAGGCAAAAATGAAATTTGAAGACCAACGAAAAATAATGGTTCGTTCCCAGATCGAAGTTCGTGGAATTCATACGAAAAAGATATTGGATGTTTTCTTAAAAATAAAACGTCATCTATTTGTTCCAATAGAAAACAGGCATCTGGCTTACAATGATTCTCCGCTTAGTATCGGCAAAGGACAGACAATATCACAACCTTACATTGTTGCTTTGATGATGGATCTTATTAATATTCGACCTGAAGATAAGGTTCTGGAGATTGGAACCGGCTCGGGATATCAAACTGCTCTTATAGCAGAGCTTGCTTCAGAAGTTTATACAGTTGAAAGAATCGGTATCCTATCTGAAGAAGCAGAGCTAATTCTAACAGAAATGGGATACAAAAACATTTTTTATAAAATCGGTGATGGTTCGCAAGGGTGGAAAAAAGGATATCCCCAATGTAATGAATTTAACAAGATAATTGTCTCTGCTGCAGCACCTGAAATTCCGAGAAGTTTGCTTAAACAACTTTGTGTTGGAGGAATGCTGATAATTCCAACAGGAAATAGGTTTTATCAGGAATTGTTGGTTATAAAAAGAGAAGAGAAAGGTTATGTTCAGAAAAATCATGGCGGATGTGCATTTGTTCCGTTAATAGGTAAAGAAGGATGGAAATTTTGAAAAAGACAATTGTAGATTTGATTAAAGGATTTTTTATCGGAATTGCAAATATTATTCCCGGTATCAGCGGAGGAACTTTTGCTTTGATTTTGGGAATATATGAGCGTCTTATCAATGCGATAGCAAATATTGATAAGGATTTTGTCTCAGGTTTGGCTGGGATATTTAAAGAAGGATTTAAATCATCAAAATT
>JAUWNO010000456.1 GCA_030612605.1 Armatimonadota bacterium | reverse complement strand
CGGTATAGATTGGGTCAGTCCCGCCAAAGATAGGCGGGATTGCCCATTTTCAAGTACGAAAGCGTATTGAACATACGGTGAGGTCTTGAAAATGGGCAATCGTTTCTTGATGGCCAGATATAAAGCGAGCGAAGCGCTTTTGGACCAAATATTTCTGCAACGTTAGGGTAAACCTAAGGCTTTTTGTAAACGTTCACAGATTTCTCGCTGAAAGCGGGATTCAGAATTGCTTTTTTGGGTTCCTAACCCTCTGAACGTCTATGCCTTAGCAGGATAAGTTATCCTAATATTTTTTGCCCGATCATTCCAACAAGAAAACCAAAGTTTACGCCAAGTGCAGGAAACCAACTTTTTTGCAATTTGGACATTGGCGCAATATCCTGAAATATTAAGTAAAGTATCCCACCACTGGAAACCAGCATCAATGATGCTGTAAGTTGCGGCATATTACTCAGCAAATAATATCCTGAAATGGCGGCGAAGACTCCTGAAAAACTCAGAAATAACAAGATGAGTAAGCATTTTTTTGAAGTATATCCACTGTTGCGCAAATCCAAATATGAATTGAATGATTCCGGCAAGTTTTGAAGGCCGATAAAGATTGCTAATAACAATCCCAAATTAGGGTCGGTAGCGAATACTGCGCCTAATGCAATAGCTTCCGGAACAAAATCCATCAACATTGCCAATAGTTGAGAAATTGTTCCGCCTTTTTTCTCTATGTATCTATCTAAAAAGAAGAAAATAATTGCTCCTGTTAAGAATAGTATTGCCATTGGTGTAAGAGGCAATACGTTCATGCCTTCCGGTACCAGAACGAATGCAACAGCAGCAATTATTATTCCTCCGCCAAATGCAATTGATGTATGAAGAATCTCTTCTTTTACAAGCCCACCCTGGAAATATCTCTCAAAATATTTCGAAAGAAGCCCTCCCAAGAAAACTGTAACTCCAGAAAAAAATGAGTACAGTATTATTTGAAATAGATCTTCGATTTATACTCCTGCTACGCTCTTTAATAACTTAATAACTCAGTTTATCAGCATAAAATCCCTTTTTTTTTGCTATGAGCCCTCCCCTTTCCACGGCAAACCCCACTCCAGCAATACTCATTTCCAATTTTCTGGCTAGCGCTGTAAGGGTCATGCCTAATTCCCTTGCAGCCCAAAAACAGAGGAGGTTTCTTTCTTTTACTTTTCTTCTCTGCCCATCAGAAAAATATGACCGCAATAGTAATAGCTTTTTAATTCATCAAGACTATTTTTTGTTCTTGCACGAATAGGATTTAGCCTGTTAAATAAGGTTCCCTCCGGGAAATTTAACAGGGTGAAAATGAACATAGTGAACCAGTTCTTTAAGTTAGATATCTCCCTGACAAGTGAATAGTTCGATGATTCATTCATCCTTCAACTTATCATAATCAGCAATCACATCGGGAGAACTCCCATACGGATAACCTTTTCTTCTTTTAAGAGCAGATTTCATTTAAGGTTATACCTATAAAAGTTTCTCTGCTCCCGTATAGACTTCTTCCACTTTCAATGCTGCTGCTGCATGACCTGGATGCTTTTTAGGGTTCCATTTTTTCATATCCTCAAAGACACTACCTTCTTTGTGGTATTCAATACTTCCCTTAATCTGATAGGATTTCCCTTCTTTTGTTATAAAAAGGATCGTTCCTTTGCTACCTGCAAGTATGTTTTCCAATGTTTTAGAAAAATAGTTATTTGCAACCACTATAGTATCTTCTCTGAATTTTGACACGCAGGTAGCGTATATAGCATTAGGAATTCCATCTCCATTTACAGTTGATAAAATGATGGGACCTTCCCGGTCTTCCCATGCTTTAATCACTTTTTCTGGTAATGCTGCCACAATAGTCCTCCTTTATAGTATAACTGAGTTCACCGGCACGCTTGGAGCGGAGCGAAAAGCTTGTCCGTGTGCAACGATTTATTATGTGTTTGAATCATTATTGTTGATAATTTTCTTTTTTAATCCGTTCAATTTCATCCTTTATTTCCTCAATAACCTCTTTGTTTCTAACCACTTTTTTACTTCCAGAACGTGAAGAGAATACAATAAAAACTTTGCCTCCATATTTTTCCTTAAAGTCATTTTTATCCTTTAAATAGCTGATGAAACTTTTTGCTGTATTTATAAGTATATGATGTATCAACGAAGGTAAATCCAGTTTTTATAAGATGTGCATTC
>JAUWNO010000133.1 GCA_030612605.1 Armatimonadota bacterium | reverse complement strand
GGACCAGAGTGGGGCAACTTTACGAGCTACAGAACTAAAACCTAAACTGGATAAATTTTTGAAAGAAAAAAATGATTCAAACATTGAGAATTACTTTGGACAAAAGGGAAATCTGCCATATAAGGTGCGAGTTGATTCAGGTAACTGCAATAAAAAGGTTTGGGATATAGATAGGCATTTCCCAATTTTCTTTGGAAATATGAATGCTGAAAAGGAAAAGAAATTTGTTTTCAGCAATGACGTAATCACAATCAGGTTTATTTCCTTTAATAAAGAAATTCTCAATGCAATAGGTGAATACATTGCCGAATTTTTCTTTAAAACCAATTTTGGAACAAGACAGTCAAAGGGTTTTGGCTCTTTTTACATCGAGCCTTCAGACACTTGCTACAAAAGCCCAAGCAGATTTGAGAATTATCATTTTATTTTGGATACAAGGAAAACTCATCCCTATGAAAAGTTTAAGAGACTATTCGGAAATATTGATTTATTTTATAAAACGTTACGAAGCGGCATAAATTTTAATGGTAATAATGTTAATAAGTTTTACTTCAAACCGATAATGTTCTTATATGCTAAAGAGAGGGGATGGACATGGGATAAAAAGGTTATAAAGTCAAAATTTATTAACGCTAAAACTCTTGATGACCAAAAGAAAAAACATAATTATTCTGATATTTTAACTTTTTCCGGCAGCAATGAGTATCTTGTGAGGGATTTGTTAGGCGTTGCATCATCACAGGATTATCAATTTTATGGTTTTAGTTTAAAGTATGACGAAGAAAATGAAATAGAAAGATTTAAGTCTCCAATTACATTCAAACCAATAAATTTAGGCAGTAGAGAAAGTACAGCATTTATGGTGCATATAACCCTAAATCCCATTCCCGAGGACATTTTCAATAAAAAATTTAGGGTAAACAAGGTTGTCGATAAAAAAACATCAGATACTCTTACTCTAACAACTCCCCCATCATCAGAGCATTTCAACATTGAAGACTATTTTAATTTTGCATTAAACATCAATCTTTTTAGCCATGTAGATGAAGATTCACGCAAGAATTGGCGTTACAGAATAATAAATGATATTTATCATCAATTAAGGACTCAATTAATCCAAAGAAGGAGTGCAAGATGAAAAACAGTACCACAATCAATTCCTACGCTGGTTTTACCATAGGCCCCATTTACGGAGTGTTTTCAAGTGCAAGAAAGACGAGGGAACTATGGTTTGCTTCCTACTTCTTTTCGTGGTTTATGGAAAAGATGATTGAGCAGCTTTCAAAAAATAATGAAATAGATTTTCTCTCGCCTTTTGTCACCAAACCATTTAAGTCAAATGAGTCCATATCCGGAAAATATCATGACAGGTTCATTTTACAGTCGTCCTTCAATAAGGAAGACCTCTTTAAACAGATACAAAAGGCAAGTGACAACACCCTGGATTTCTTCGCTGAATTAATTAGTAGCCTCGTTATAAAAATAGGAGCAAAATATATAAATGGAGCTAATGAAAAGACAGTAAGAGATATCCTTAATAGTTATATCCAGAGAAATTTTGTTGTATTTGACACAAATGACATAAAACTATCAACGGAATCAACATCTTCCGAGAAATCAAAAATCGTTAAGCATATCAACAAGTATCTCGACTCCATGGAAGAAAACCGCTTCTTCGAAACAGGCATTCAAAGCAAGACCTGTTTTATATGCAGGGATTTGCCTGCTAATATCGAGGCAAATGTATGGGTCAAGTCTGGCGCCACCAAAAAAGAGACTAAAAGAAATACTTCTCCATCAAAAGAAAAACTCTGCCCATTATGTTTTATGAAATATTTTGCCCACATGAGTGAAGAGGTTGCGAAAAAAATCAGTAAAAGCGAGTTTAGATTCCCGACAATTCTTGACATAGCGTCTGTTGAACTATTAACCGAGAAGGTAAAAGAGCAGAACCCATTATTCAAAGATCGTGAAAAGGATTACGAATTTCAGGATATAGAGCAGGCAGTTCATGAAACCCATACCAAAAAAGAAGAGGCGGATTCTCTTCTTAAAAAGGCTTACCCCAAGTACTTTGCTATACTCCAGGCGGATGGGGATAATATCGGGAAAGAAGTTGGAAATATCGATAGCGTAAGTTTCTCATATTCTCTTTTTAATTTTGCAAACACAGCAGAAAAGCTAATCAAATCTTATAAGGGCTATCCTGTCTATATTGGCGGGGATGATATTCTTGCGTTTGTACCTGTTGCGTTTAAAGATGACGACGGGAAAACAAAAACGGTTATAGACCTCGCTATTGAACTTTCTGAAAAATATAAAGAATTCGTGGCACAAAATACGCTCAAAACAACTTTGTCTGTTGGAATAAATATTGCTTATTACAAATTTCCTCTTTCGCTTGCTTTAAAGAACACAAGGAGACAACTTTTTGAAGAGGCAAAAAAAGATGAAAAAAATGCTCTCGCCCTTCTCTTAACGAAACATTCAGGGCATCAAATTGGATTTAAATTTAGGTTTGGGTCAAGCGACATTAAAAGCTTTAGCGAATTATTAAGAAAAACCCTTGCAGGTGATGTGGATTTCCCGCATTCACTTCATTATAATCTCTCAAGATATAAAACAGTCATGGCAAACATTCCTGATGAGGAGAGATTAGAAGCATTTTTTGAAAATAATTTCAACGAACCGGAGCATAGCAAATTTGCTTCGGGCATTAATCAGGTTAAGAATTGCTTTAAGGAAGTTATTCTTAGCGTTCCCAGGGAACAAAGCGAACAAAGGAATAATTATGTTAAAGAATTGCTCAGCAAGCTGGCATTCATAAAATTTTTGAGAGGTGAAAAATAATATGAATAAAGCATTACTTATTGCTTTTACACCAATCAATAGATTCTTTTTTGGGGGCTCATATTCATTGGAAAATAGTTTTTATGCAGAATCTTTAAAATTTCCCCAACCAACAACTGTTCTTGGCTGCTTAAGGCACAACATATTAGTACAAAATGGCATCCTTCCTCCAATCGCCATTATCAATCCTAAAAACATCGCTGCGAGAATTGGAGAAGAAGGAAAAAAACTTACCGGCACATCTATGGTCAATGGATTAGATGATCTAGATGATAATTTTGGCATCATAAAAAAAATATCTCCTGTTTTTATTGTGAAATTCAAAAAAAACGAGATAGAAGATTTTCTTTTTCCTGTTTCGGCGGATGTCGTGACAAAAAAAGAAGAGAATGAGAAAAAAGAAGGGACAGTTTCTTTGCACTGCTTTAAATACGCGAAAAAAGACGGAAAATCAAGTTATTCCGGAAGAGAAACTGAATATGCAATTCTTTCGGAAAGAAATCCTAAATTGCACGAAGCTTGCTATCTTGGAGGCAAAGATTTTTGGAAAGCATACATAAATAGCAACCCATTGCCTCATCATCCCTATTATGAAGAAGACCGGATTTTTATTGCTCACACAAGTGTCGGGATTAAAAAAAATAGAGAAGAAGAAGAAGAAGAAGAAGGCATGTTTTATACAAAAGTTGACTATTCGTTACGAAAGGGTTTTGCATTTGCGGTTATTGCCTGGCTAAAAGATGATCACAGGCTTAAAAATGGTGTAGCTTTCCTGGGTGGAGAACAGTCCACATTTCTTATGAAGGTTTTCCCGCTTGAAGACATGCCTCATCCTATTATCAATATGATACTCAATGGAAAATGTGATTTGCCAGAGAATTTAAGTAATGGGTCTAATGGGGAAAAACTTGTCGCGCTTTCTCCTGTTGTTTTAGATAATGATTCAAATTGTAAATTCGCAAGTGCGATGGAGCACCGAGTGGTAAAAGACATGCATACGACAAAGATGATAAGAAGGGCTAAAGCATCGAAATCTGAGGCAATTTCTATGATATCTGCAGGCGCGGTGTTTTATCCTAAGGAGCCAGTAAGTCTTACCGTGAATTGGACAATCCCTTATAAGATCGGTTATAACTACGTAATAAAACTAAGGAGGTAGATATGTTTAAACACAAACTATACCTAATAGAAACGCTCACAAACACAAATGTGGGTTCCGGTGATGCAAACTTTGGTATGGTAGATAATCTTATCCAGAAAGACCCTGTTACATTCCTTCCTGTTTTTCATTCATCCAGTATCAAGGGTGCACTAAAGGAGCACATGGAGCAGTACATAAGTTCTGAACTTTTTAAGGATAAGGATGACATCAAGAAAATCTTTGGAGAAAAAGAAGACAAGCCGGGGAAAGTAAAATTTTATGAAGCGAGACTTTTAACGCTACCACTCCGCTCAACAAAAAAAGTCTATCACAACTGTACAGCACCATTGGCAATTTTAGACTATCTGGATGCCTTGGAAACATTTTGCGGAAACGAAGAAGTGAGAGAATTAAAGAATTTTATTCAAGGTCTAAGTTTCAAGGGAAAAATATTTTTAACCTTTGGAAATGAAACTGACCTGGAGATTGAAGATTATGGGGATAAGGAACGCGTGCCTGTTCCAATTGGGGATAGAGAAAAAGAATTAATCATGAAATACATCGGTGCTGGAAATTTAGCAATATTTAAAGATGAAATATTTAGTGAAATTTGTGAACAATCTCTCCCTGTTATCGCAAGGAACCAGATTGGAGACGATGGCACGAGCAAAAACTTATTCTATGAAGAAGTACTTCCACGAAGAAGCAGATTATGGTTTATGTTAGGAACTGATGGGAATGAGGCAATCAATCACAAATTCGAAAAAATACTAACTTCTGATCTCATTCAGTTTGGGGCAAACGCTTCCATAGGCCATGGGGTAACGAAAATAAGACTTGTTGTGGAGGGTAAAAAATGAACAGAAAAAGAATTGAGCAGATGATACCAATTGCTATGGATTTATTGAAAGAAAATAGTCTCAGCATTTTGAATGACGCCGGGAAGTTACCTTCAAATTATGCGAGTTATGTGAGTTCTTATGGTCCAACCATTAGTCAATCAGGTCTTCTCCAAACGGTAGCATTCAATGAAAAAGAAAAGAGAGAGAAAATCAATTCACTTTTAGCACTTGTACTTGCAAAAGCAGGTTATCTTGAAAATACGTCCCCAAAGAAATTAATTGATTTTGTCAAAGAAGCATCAATCTACTATGCGCAAAAGATGAAATTACAAAGGCTAATCCTTGAAGCAATAGTTGCTTGCAAACTTGCTATGATGACTTTTCCAAAAATAAAAGTGGAAGAAAAAAACTGAGGGGTAAAATTATGGCGACCAATGCATCTTTTCAATATTATAGAAGCAAAGATTTTGGCAGAAATCTACATAAAAAAAAGATAGGGGAATTACTTGGAATAATGAGCAATACTCTTGATAATCATGTAAAAATATGCGATATTCCATATTTAGAGTATTTTATGATTTACGGCGCTATGAGCTTTTCTCTGAAAACCACATATCCTGGTTTAATCATAGGTGCTGGCTATAATCACCCTGCAGGTGAAAAAGAAGAAGGTCAATCCTCTGATTTTCAACTTGGTTTTTACTTTGATCACACCACAGGGATGCCTTTGATACCCGGTTCAACAGTCAAAGGAATCCTCAAGAGCATTTTTCCCAAGGAGGAGGATGCAGGAGAAATAAAAGAGGAAAAGCTCATATATGTCAATACAATATTAAATAAAGAGAATCTTCTAAAACAAGATAACTGGGAGAAATTATTCGAAAAAGGAAACATCTTCTTCGATGCCTATGTCTCAGGAATGCCAGAAAATGGAAAGATATTTGCCGAAGATTATACCACACCTCACACCAAAGGACCATTCAAAAATCCGACACCCATCCGATTTCTGAAGATTGCTCCTGACGTTACTTTCACTTTTCAGGTTAAACTCAAAGACAGTGACCTTGGGGATGGCCAAATAATAACTACCAGCGAGAAATTAGCTTTATTTAAAAAGATACTTCTTGATTTTGGAATAGGAGCAAAGAGAAATGTAGGATATGGAAATCTTACGATGTAGAAAGAGGCACAATAACTTCTTTTAAGAAAAAGATATATCTTTGAGTTGAACACGCTGAAAATAATAAACATATAGCATGCATGGCTAAGGGTTTCGAAGGGTTTAAAAAATCCAAATATTCAATTTTTTCGAAAATCATTGAAATTCTAAAAACAGCTTTTGATTTTCGAAAGTAAAAACCTTTATATTTCAAGGATTTGAAGCAATATTACCCTAAATATGTACAATATTAATCATAAAATCAGGTCGATTTTCGAAATTTTTACCGGAGAAAAATAAGAAAGGCTTAAAAGTGAATTATAATTACCGTTTGAAGCATAATCCCATCAACTCATATCATTATCTTTGTTCTTTGACAATCTAATAAATCCCTAAAAATATG
>JAUWNO010000143.1 GCA_030612605.1 Armatimonadota bacterium | reverse complement strand
TTCCGAATGTTTCGACTTGTCGAATCTTCGGAATGTAGAGAAGTTCTTGCCCGTACAATCGGAAGATCAGCAAACTGAACATTCCGATGTTCTAGATTTTTGTTTTCATCTTAATAGAACTATCACCTTGCTGATAGCGGGAAGCTTGACTCGCAATGACCGAAGGGAATGTGAGTTGAGGATTACGAACTTGTTAAACGGGTTGTTTTCGGTTTAAACAGTGCTGTGAGTCAAATCCAATCTTTGAAATTCAGCTTGTTGGTAAAAAACTTAAGTCAAGTAAGATAAATCTCACTTAACTCAAGTTTTTAAAAATGGTTGTTTTGTGATTTTTGTGCCTTTTAGTGGCTATTGATATTTTTGCCGGAGTGGTGGAATTGGTAGACACAAGGGACTTAAAATCCCTCGGGCTTTTTGTCCGTGCCGGTTCAAGTCCGGCCTCTGGTACCAAAAAAAAACCAGCCTGAAACGGCTGGTTTTTTATTTGGAAAAAATTTCAGCAGGTTCTCAGTTGGTTCAATCTTCAAGATTGAACCTGCGATTGGATAATCTGTTTTGCCCAATCATTAGTTTCTTTTAGAATCTCCTTTTTCTTATTTTCATTTTGTTTAATGGGATCTTTAAAACCGATTTCACCTAAAAATACATTTCCCATTAATTGTTTTTTCAAACTTTTAAAAGTTTTTCCCTCATTATCTCCATAACAGCAAAAGAGGGCAATTTTCTTGTTTTCAATATTTACCTTTGAGAATAGTGAGCGAAGTGATGGTGTGAAATTAGCCGCCCAAACCGGTGTACCAATGAAATCCTAATAAATTTAATATTCTCTAATATGATTAAAATTTATTGCATCTACTCCATTTCCTATCGCATAATAATAAAGTGGTAAGTCATCTGTTAACAATAAATATTTTCCTTTAACCGATTTCAATATTACAGAATCGGTAAGTCCAAAATTTAACAGTTCTTTAGAATTGATAACAAGTTTGCTTTCTAAATAATTTTCATTAAGACTCTCTATCGATTTTGAAAATATCCGACCAAAGAATTTCTTATAATCTCCGCTCAAACTATTAGCTAAATTGCTTACTTCTGTTAGAATATTTGGTGTAGTAATAATTTTATTAAAAGTGATTAATAGAGCATTTAGCAAGTCAAAATCTTCGGGAAGATATTGTTGTGTCCTTTTAAATTTTGTAATGTAATCTTTATTGAGATAACCAATAAACATAAGAAGCAAAAGATTTGAATCTACAAGGATACCTTTTTTTTTATAACTATTAATAAGGTCTATAATCATAATTTTCTGATTTTCATTGAAAGAACTTTCTCGGATTCCGCATCGATCGTAAATATTTTGTATTTCCTGATAACCTTTTTTACACCCAGAGTTTCCTCTAAACCAAAAGCTGTTTGTCGTGGGCTTTTATCAGGAACAAGAAACCCTAAAGTGATTAACCATCTGTTATGTGATTTATCCGGTTCAACTTCTTCTAAAGCAAGATCACTTATTTCTTGATCTTCATAATATTTTTTCACTGCTTGCATAGCTACATTTATTGCTTCTTTAACTCCAATCATAATTTCATTCCTCCTTTAATTTCTTTTGGAGATATTCAAAAGAGCAATTTTATTGTCAAATAAAAATTTCAGACATTTTTTTAATTTATTCTTTTTTAGATATTCATTTAGATATTTATTTCTTCCTCGTTCCCAATCCCCCGATTGGGAATGCTCTTCAGTTCATAAAAAAAGATTTAAGAACGAGATCAAATCCTGATAATTTGTTAAAATTTACACTTTCCAATCCTTCCTAACACATTTACAAAAACCATGATAGATGGCACAAATCCCACCGAATATGGCAAAAAATCCCCAGAACAGCGGCATTGCAAAAATATATAAAAGTGAAATCTGCCCGTTATCGGCTTTGATCTGCTCAGCTATCATTGGAACATAATATATTCCTGCCGTCACCAGCATACATCCGGCAACTATAACCATGTGCCCGAATATTATATTACCGTATCGGCTCTTGGTAAATTTCAGCATTACTAACCCTGCTCCGATAATAAGCTTGATAACTGCCCAGAGATATACTCCAATCACAAGATGATAAAAACCAAATCCCAGCAAACCTATTCCCAGAATTAATCCTACAATTCCTCCTGATTTCATCTCTCCTCCTGTTAATTTGTCACTAAGCACGCGAAAGAAACGCGAAGATTGCTTATGTTTTTCTTTGTGCTTCTTCGTGAACTTCGTGGCTGTTTTTCTGTTTCTTTCATAAATTATGTTACACATCCATTGTTTTTACGTTTAATAAAATACTTATCAACAAGACCATAGCTTGCCAAGCCAAGCGAAGTTGCAATGATTCCCATATAAAGTTCATCTACATTCTGCCAGAATCCGGGTATTGAGATATTTCGCCAGATAGTCACCGTAATCACTCCTAAAATACTTGCGAAAACGAATTGATAATCTTTGATCTTATTGGGAAAAATATAACCATATAAAACTGGAAGTAGTAAACAACTGGCAGAATAACTTCCCAGAGTTTTCCATACAGCCTTAATATTTCCTTTGAAAACCACACCCATCAATACGGCAATTATTCCAACAATAATTATTCCGGAGTTATGAATATAAACTTTACCTTTCAGTTTCTTCGGCATCATATCATAAGAAACTGTGGTTCCTGCAATGAAAAGGTATGAATCCAGAGTTGATAAAATAGTAGCCAGAATTCCTGCCAGAACAAGACCTTTTATTCCATCCGGTAGAATTTGAAGTGCATAGATCAGATAGGCTTTATCTGATGCGGCTTCCGGGATCACTGCTCTGGCGTACATTGCTCCGCTGGTTGTACAGATATCAAATAGAATCCAGATAATTGTGGAAATGAGTATTCCTCTTTTTGCTACTTTTACATTCTTCGCTGCAAAAACTCTCTGATAAAAATTGGGGTCGACCAAAGTAGATAAAGCAATAAATCCCCAAACGAGAGTAGTTGCAATTCCTACTCCTCCTGTAGGTGAAAAGTGAGAGGTGGGAAGATTAGCTTTTAAAAAACCAATCCCTCCAAAAATCTTATATGAAAAAGCAAGAACCAGGAAAACTCCTATACACATCACAAAGAATTGCACAATATCAGAAAAAACAATAGCTCTGAAGCCACCATACAAAGTATAAAGAACAACGACCGTAACACCAATGATCATACTTTGCAGAAATGGAATGCCAAACAATGCCTGAATGAGAAGTCCTAAACTAATGACATATGCAATCGGTAACACATTAAAAAAGTTGAAAACTGCACTCAGCTTTCCTGCTTTCGGTCCGAACATCTGTCCCACAAGATCGGGAAGAGTAAGTGCTTTATATTTTGCAACTTTATGTGTGATGAAGAAAGCAAATAAAATATAAGCAATATACCAGAATACACCTTGCGTGATAAAATTAAAAATACCTTGTTCAAAGGCGATCTTAGTTACTCCGAAAATTCCGCCGTACCAGGTGGCTACAAGGGTTGCTACAAACATCGGTAATGTAAGTTGTCTTCCCATTAAAAGTAAATCTAAAAAAGCGAGTTCTTTATCCGAAGTTATTTTTTTCTGTCTCTTTTTTCTATATTGTCCATAAATTATTGCAGCTATGGTTAATATCAGTATTGAAAAAAATACGATCCAATCAATTTTTGTTAAGATCGTTTTATAATTAATCGTTAGATCAAAATTCAATTATTTAAACTCCTTTTTCGGCATTACCCGATAAGTCTAAGGGTCGCAAATTTACCTCTCAGCACTCAATGAGGCTCCCCTGTTATTTCAATTGAAATTTGAAGTAGAAGTTTATAAGTCAATTTATTTCTGGTAAAAAAAATATTTGACACATTTTATCAATTTAATTTTCTGAGAACAGATTTGATCTTTAGAAAATTGAGCAACGATTTAGGGGTACTGACCGGAAGCTATCGGAAAGTTGAGATCATACCCTTGAACCTGATCTGGATAATGCCAGCGTAGGAAAAATTGGATAAAAAATTTCAAACCACATTCCGGTTTTGCTGGCCTGTGGTTTTTTCTTTTTTTTGACGCAGATCAACGCAGATTGGTTATGATTAATTATGAAAGTAAACTTTCGAGTTGTAAGGAGTTTGCGACGACGACTCGAGCTTCCAGCTATCAGCAAGCTGATAGTTCTATTAAGATGAAAACAAAAATATAGAACATCGGAATGTTCAATTTTCTGATCTTCCGATTGTACGGGCAAGAACTTCTCTACATTCCGAAGATTCGACAAGTCGAAACATTCGGAAGTTGGAAATTGTTTTCATAGGAGATAATAAGAAAGTAGCATTCACCTCGACTCGATGTATCCCCGATATGGTCATTCTTCCCGACGGGGTAAACTTACGAGCCGAAAAATAAAATGGAGGAAATAATGAGAAAACTAATTTTAGTAATTTTAATTTTGTTCGTCAGCATATACGCAGCTTTTGCCGACACATTAATGGGACAAATATTATCAGAAGAAAATGAGAAGCCAATTCCATCTGTAGTAGTAAAAATCAGAGATTTAAATTTATTCGTCTTTACGGATGATGAAGGAAAATTCTTTTTTAGGGATCTAAAGCCTGGGGAATATTCAATTTCTATCGAGCGGATCGGGTATCAAAAAATCATGGCAGTTATTCCAACCTCACAACCCAATGTTATATATTTGAAAATTAAGCCGAGTTTGATTGAAGGAGTAAGCATTTCTGCGACTCGGGCAAAGGAACGAGAAACTCCGGTTACTTTTACAAACCTTGGAAAAGAAACCATCAAAGAGATAAATTACGGGCAGGATATTCCTATGCTGATGAGCGAAGTCCCCAATGTTTTTTCATATTCCGAAGCAGGTAATGGGTTTGGGTATTCGCATCTTAAAATACGTGGATTCGACCAGAAACATATTGGCGTGATGATCAACGGAATCCCTCTCAATGATCCCGAAGATCACCAGGTTTATTGGGTTGATATGCCCGATTTTGCAGAAAGCACTTCCGATATCCAATTCCAGCGAGGAGTGGGAAGTTCGCTTTATGGAGTATCTACTTTCGGCGGTTCATTAAATTTGCAGACAAATAATCTTAGTGCTCCCAATCGAACAGAGATCTTTTCCAACTTTGGAAGCTATAATACTTACAAATATGGAATTAAAACAAACTATGAAATCCTAAAAGATTACAAACTAAATTTGAGATTTTCCCGTATCAATTCTGATGGTTATCGCGATAATTCTGCATCTGAACTGTGGTCATATTTCGCAAATCTTTCGCGAATCGGAGAAAGATCTGTAACCGAACTGAATATTTATGGTGGAAACGAACTAACACACGCCTCCTGGTATGCTTCATGGGAAGGCGACCTGGAATTGAATCATCAGCACAATCCCGTTACTTTTGATGATGAAATTGATGATTTTTCCCAACCGCATTTTGAATTGCATCACCACTATTTCCTGAATAACAAAACCAATCTTAAAAACACTTTTTTTTATATTCGCGGAAACGGATTTTATAAACAATATAAAGAAGGTCGCGACCTTTGGGAATATGGTTTAGCAACTGTACAGGATTCATTGGAAAGTGATCTTGTCCGTAAAAAAAATGTGACAAAAAATCATTATGGTTGGATTAGCCAAATTAATTTTAAGCACAAAAACGGTGAATTGACTTTTGGTAGCTATCTTAGTCTTTTCAATAGCGAACACCGGGGTGAAGTGGAAAAACTTTTAGACCTTACAATTCCTGAATTTGAAAAGGGATTTGAGTATTACAACTATACAGGTGATAAAAGCTATATCACTTTCTACTTGAATGAAATGTACAACCCGATTCCTAAACTTAACCTGATGACTAATCTTTATTTCCAGCATATAAATTACAAATTTGAACAGCATAAAGCAGGGAATTTTGAAGGTGAATTCCTTAATTCTTATGAAGTAGATTATGATTTCTTCAACCCGCGTTTTGGAGTTAATTATAACCTGAATGAAAATATAAACTTTTATGGGAATATTTCATTTGCACAGCGTGAACCTGCTGATGATGAGCTTTATGATACATGGGATGG
>JAUWNO010000205.1 GCA_030612605.1 Armatimonadota bacterium | reverse complement strand
AAATCAGCATATTTTTTTTCTCCCTCAGGAGCAATCACATCGATTCCTTGTTTCTGAAATTCTTCACGAACATCTCTACTGCGAAAATACGGATTAACAACATCCAAATCTACTAAAGTTGTTTCAAATTTTTTATTTCCAAATTCTTTAGCTAAATTAATCGAATACTCACTTTTTCCACTTCCATAAGCACCGATTACTACAATCAAAGCATTCTTCATTTTTCCTCTTTATCCACAAATTAACCCCGTGAGATATTCTTATAATTAATTAAATATTCCCATAAAAAAAATTATCTAACGGGGTAAACACGAAAATACACGAACTATAACACGAACAAATTTTCCAAAAAAATAATTGTTCATTTTGCCTGCCACGACGAATCCGGCAACTGCCGGAGAAGGCGGGTTCTTTATTATGAAATCATCACCAAAATCGAATTTCCTGAAATCCTGTCAAAATTCTTTTTGACATATAATTTTATTTGAGATTAATTACTTCAAATTTTTTTGGAGCTGAACTTGAAAATTAAAATTATTGTATTTATGATTTTTCTTATTCCTTTTATGGTGGATTCAATTGAAATTGTTGATTTGAATTTTTTTATTGAACCTCGTTTTGAAGCAGCAGAAATTGAATCATTAGCAACGATTATAAAAAACTCTCTTTGCGATTCTGTAAAACAAGTGAATTTCTTTGCAGGAAGAATTATGAAAAACGCAGAATCTGATAGTTTAGTTTTATTTGCTTTAAATACTTTACCTTGCGATTTTGCTTGTCCTACAGATTATTTTTTTTATGATGCAAACTCAAATGTTAGTCTTCTTGCTTCCAACATTTTTTCGGATTCTATCTCCATTTTTGAAAATACAATCATTGAAGCTGATTCATTTAAGGTTGGGATATTCTCGCTTTATTCACCGGATTTCACAGTAAAAAATGAAATAAATCCAAATGTAGATTTTGAATTTGATGTTTTTAAAGTGGCAGAAAAACAGATAAATATCCTGAAAGAGAAAACAGATTTTATTATCCTTTTATCTAATCTTACAAAATTTATTGATGAAGATATTGTTGAGAATTTACCGATTGATGCTGTTATCAGCTTTGATTATCAGTCAAAACGAGATGAAATTTTTTCTAATAAAAGAACGCATTTTTATAGTGTTTTAACTAAATATGGGAAATTTGGTAAGCTGAGACTGAAGTATGAAAAAGGGAAGATTAAAAAAGAGTGGATTGAAGAAAAGATTGAATGAACTCACCCTCGGTCCCTCTCTTGCAAATAGAGGGATGACTGCAGATTTTAGTTGGGATGAGTTCTGTTCAAATCTTCTTGCTTTTCTTATGTTCCTTCTTTTTTGAGAGAAGGATAGCAGGATGAGTTAAAAGATGAAAACTTTAGCAGTTCAAACAGCCAGAGAACTCAGAGCAAAACCTACACGAGCAGAAAAGATTTTCTGGAATGTTGTTAGAAACAGAAATATTAAGAACAAAAAATTCAATCGTCAATTTCCGGTTTATTTTGAGTTTGAAGGACAAAATAGATTTTTCATTGCAGATTTTTATTGCCATAAAAACAAATTAATCATTGAAATTGATGGTGGAATACACGAAACACAGAAAGATTATGATGCACTAAGAACGATAATTATTAATGAGTTAGGGATAAAAGTTATTAGATTTGAGAATGAAATGGTGTTGAATAATTTAGAGAAAATAATTGAAAAATTAATGAGGATTTTATGATTCAATCTACTCACCCTCGGTCCCTCTCTTATAAAAGAGGGATGACTGCAGGTTTTAGTTGTGATGAATTCAAATCTTCTTGCTTTTCTTTATTCCCCTTCTTTTTTCAAGAGAAGGGGTTAGGGGATGAGTTAAAAAAGGAAAAATGAAAAATTCAATTACTCAATACATTCGAACTTTAATTTCAAGAGGTCTATCTAAAAACACAATTAAATCCTACGAAAAAGACCTTTTACAATTAATGAATTTTCTTGCAAAATATTTTGAAAATGAACAAGTAGATTTGAATTCTGTTTCCAGGTTATATTTAAGAGATTTTTTGCGAAGTCTTAGTTTAAAGGGAAGAAATAATCGTACTCTGGCTCGTAAGGCAACAGTAATAAAAAACTTTTTTTCTTTTTGCGAGAAAAACGATTTGATAAAAATAAATTCTGCTGAGAATTTGCAGATTCCCAAATTTGAAAAAAAGCTTCCGAAACATTTCACGGAAATCGAAATGGAAGATTTACTTAGTATTCCTGATTTATCGAGTAAATTCGGAGTTCGCAATAAAGCAATTTTAGAGTTGCTTTATTCATCCGGTTTGAGAATCAGTGAGCTGGCAAATGCCACTATTTACCGCTTGGATCTGGATTCCAAATTGATTAAGATCATTGGAAAAGGCAATAAAGAACGGATCGTTCCAATCGGGAAAAAAGCAGTTCGAGCCTTGAAGAGTTATCTGAAAATCAGAACTCAATTTTATTCCCCTGTGAAGGGGGAACAAAAGGAAATTTCCGATACTCTATTCCTCTCCAAAAGTGGTAAACCACTCACTTCTGATGAACTCAGGGAAATTCTGGATAAGTATATTCGTTTGGTGGCAAAAACAAAAGGCTATTCACCACATTCCATTCGCCATTCTTTTGCTACTCATCTTATCACAAATGGTGCGGATCTGCGAGCTGTTCAGGAAATGCTGGGTCACAGCAATCTTTCCACAACAGAGATTTATACTCATCTTTCTTTGAAAGATTTGAAGAAAGTCTATGAAAGGGCACATCCCAAAAGTAAAAAACAGGATTAAACGAAACTTGCCATCCAGCAGCAACCGGATGGCAAGTATAAGAACAAGTTTTAATTATAATTTATTTAACGATTACTTTCTCAATAACTGCTTTATTTTCTTCGAAAGGTTTATTGCTTTTTTTATCAGCCGAAAGATTCTCAATCTTATGAACAATATCCATTCCCTTCACAACTTTGCCAAAAACAGTGTGTTTGCCATTCAGCCAGTCGCAACCTTCTTTTTTGGTCACAATAAAGAATTGTGAACCATTTGTATTCGGTCCTGAATTTGCCATACAGATAGTTCCATAATCAACAGTTGCTTTGAGTTTTTTTAAAACTACTTCTTTATCAATTCCTGTTTTTTCTTTAAAGAATTCAACTGTATAATTCATAATAGGATTAACGCTTTGAATCTTTCCACATTCCTGAATAATTGCCTGAATTTCGGGATTTGTTTCTTTATTAATCTGCATATAAGGAGCCAGGATTTGAGTGTAAACTGCATTAGCTTCTTCTTCACTATGGATGTCACCCGTAATAAGAATATCTTCTCTGTGAAATTCATCTTCAAAGCTATAACCGGGACCACCAGATCCTGTTCCCAAAGGACAACCACCTTGAATCATGAAATCTTTAATTACTCGATGAAAAATGAGACCATCATAAAAAGGTTTATTCTCTTTTTCATCTGTTTCAGGTTCAGTCCACTCTTTGGTTCCTGTTGCCAAGCCTACAAAATTTTCCACAGTTTTCGGTGCAATTTCCGGGAAAAGTTCAAGTTCAATATCTCCATAATTTGTTTGAATAACCACTTCAATAACCTCCGTATTTTCTTCTGCTGCAAATAAAACTGCAATACTCAAAATGAGTATCATCACTACAATTTTTCGAATCATTTTTTTCTCTCCTCTTTTTTATTTATGAAATGAATTACAATCAGATCCGACTCTTCACTTGTTCCCATGCTCCCGCGTGGGAACACATCTTAACTACGCTCCGCGTGAAAAACTAACCATCTTGTTTACGAATATTCACACAACTCCAGTTCACCATCTATCATTTTCAGATAGGATTGATGAGCAACCCAATCTCCGGCATTTGCATAAAAGCCCTTTCCATATTTAATCAGATTTGGTGAATGAGAATGACCTAAAACAACTAAATCATAATCATTCAACTTCTTTTTTGCAAACTCTGTCAAACCTTCTTCCTTTTTTCTTTCCAGTTCAGGATGCGACTTTCTATCTCTACTGGAACGCGATAATAATTTTCCGAAAGCCAAAGAAAAATCCGGGTGAAATAGTTCAAATACTTTTTTTAAAAACTTTTTCCTGATTACAGAACGAAAAAATTTATAACGAGCATCGTTTGTGGTATAAAGGTCTCCATGACTAACGAAAATCTTCATTCCATCAATAGTTTCGGAAAAGTTTTCAGGATATACTTCGACATCCAGAAAACCTGTTAAAAAATCTCTGAACCAGAAATCATGGTTGCCGGCAATAAAAACAATTCTGCAACCGCTTTCTCTTAGATCTGCCATTTTTTTTAAGATTGGAAAATAACCTTTTATTATGACTGTTTTCCACACAAACCAGAGATCGAAAATGTCTCCATTCAAAATCAGCAAATCAGCATTTCCAACTAAACTATCTAAGAAAGAAATGATTTTATTATGTTGTTCAGCGTCTATTTTTTTTCTTGTAAATTTCAGGTGAAAATCCGATGCAAAATATACTCTCATATTTTTTCCTTTAACCACTAAGACACAAAGTCACTAAGTTTTTCTTTTGATCTTTTATTTAACCGCAGAGCACACGGAGAGCACAGAGGTTGTTGATAGATTTTTTTCCTTCATCATTGGAAATTCCTTGCCTTCCCCGTGAAATCTTCCTTTTCTTTTGTTACACAGGGGTTCAATATTAAATATTCATTTCTACATCATTTATGATTCTTCTCGACTCACACTTCGTTGCGAATCAAGTCCAATCTTGATGCTTAATTTCTTATCAGTGAAAATCCGTTTCATCCGTGTATTCCGTGTTCAATATTCAATCTTCAATATTCAATTTTTTTATTTTGTAATTACAAAATA
>JAUWNO010000467.1 GCA_030612605.1 Armatimonadota bacterium | reverse complement strand
GAAATTCCACTTCCGCCACTACCAGCGGAAGATTATTTTTTATAAATTGCAATTTCGAGAAATCTTTTTCAGTAGTGAGTAAAAAATCAATTTTATCTTTTTTCAATACTTTTTCGATATTCTGTAGAATTGTTTTACCTTTGAAATCATAATGGTCTGGAAAACGGAAATGATTCTCAAATTTCAATCCGTTATTTTGGATAGTATTTTCAAATGATTTCGGCAAACCAATACCGGAAAGTAGAGCAATTTTGTTTTCATTTAAAGTCTCAAAAGAAATTTCATTTTCATTCATATCATAGAATCGTTTGATTTTGTAAGTTCCTTTTAAAACAGGTTTTTCGGATTTCAGAAGTTTTTCAGGAACTTCTCCTTTTCCATTAAAAACAATGTAATCAGTAAATTTGAGAGAAGAAATAGATTCCCGTAAAATCCCGGCAGGAATAACAAATCCGTTTCCAATTCCTCCGATTTCATTGAACACAATAAAATCCAAATCGTGAAATACTTTTAAATGCTGAAACGAATCATCGAGAATAATATAATCCAAATCCGGATATTTTTCTTCGAGAATTTTTATTGATGCTTTACGATTTTTCCCGACAATTACAGGAATTCCTTTCAGTTTGGAAGCTAGAAGATATGCTTCATCACCTGAAATTTTGGCACAATCATAAATTTCTTTTCTATCTGAAATCAGTGTGTGTGTGTTCTCAAACTTTCCTTTGTATCCGCGATGAGAAACCGCAACCGTGAAACCTTTTTCTGTTAAATATTTTGCGAGGAAAATCGTGAACGGTGTTTTCCCACTCCCACCACTTACGATATTTCCAACACTTAGAATCTTAAACTTACTTTTATAAACAAACGATGAGAAAACCTGGTAAAATCTCCTACGGCATTTTTGCAAAATTGAGTACTTAATAGAAATTGGAAAAAGCAAGTAAGATAAAATCGAACGCTTGTATAGATGGTTTTCAATAAATTTTTGCATTAGCCATCACCTCATTCCGAACTTTCCAGTTCGGAATGTAATAATTTGGGAAGCTTCTGCTTCCCTTTCAATAATGAAGTAGAAACTTCAGTACTTGTTACCCTCCGAAGCGGAAGCTTCGGAGGGAGGGAAAAATTAGTTTCCTGCAATTTAACACCTTTTACCACACATAAGAAATGTAGATATTTCCTAAAACTGCTTTTAAACCAACATCAGCGGAAACTCTAATATAATTATCATTATTTAATTTCCAGCTATATCCACTGCCAATTGCCAGATCCGGAAAAGTGCGCCATTTTGGATTGTACTTGGATGAACCACCAGGATCTAAAGGAAGATCAAAATATATTCTCTCGCCTCCTAAAATGAAAAAAAAGTTAAATCCGCTTCTATCGTTTTTCAAGAAGTAACTATTTTCCAATTTTACACCAAACCTGGCAAAGTAATCTTTACCTCCGCCAAATCTATAGTACATTCCATGTAAATAAAATGTAAACTCATGATAAAAATTGCCAATTTTGGAAGAATCACATATTCCAAATCCCACATCGGGAATTATCAAGGGAGATATATAAATTTTGTAATTACATTCCTTTTTGGCTAATTTCATCTTTTCTTTAAGTGAGATTTCTTCTGCTATTAATAAAGACGAGATACAAAATACTAATAAAGCAAACAGAATTATTTTTCTCAAAATTCCACACCTTTTCTTGCCTGAATTCCTTTTGTAAAATAGTGTTTTATTTCCAGCATCTCTGTAACTAAATCTGCTCTTTTAATAACTTCCGGTTCTGCATATCTACCGGTCATCACAACTTCTGCAGATGTTTTTATTTCCATCAATTCCAGTTGTTTTTCCAAAGGCAGCAGCTTCCATTTGATCGCTACATTTATCTCATCGATAACAATCAAATCATATTTTTGGGAATTCAAAACTTCCTTTGCTTTTTGATATGCCAACTTTGCTTCTTTAAAATCAATTTCATCCGGATTATTCGGGTCTATCAATTGGTCGGTTCCAAACTGAAAGATATCGATGTTCTGCTGCTTTTCCAGGAATTTTATCTCTCCATAAACAAAATTCTTTTTCATGAATTGAATCAGACAAACTTTTTTATTGTTTCCCAGACTTCGGATAATTAATCCGAG
>JAUWNO010000245.1 GCA_030612605.1 Armatimonadota bacterium | reverse complement strand
CAATGCATCTGGTGTGTGCGCAAAATCTACATAAATTCCGAAATTATGATCGTTTTCAATTTTTTCCAATCTGCCAGAAATACAATGAATTTTTTTTACAATTTGATTAAGTTTAACTTCAGAAATTTCAGGAACACAAATTTTAATGAAAGCAAGTGCAGAAGCTAAATTAAATGCATTAAATTTTCCAATTAGATTTATTTCATAATTTTCAATCTTATCCTGAAACTTTAAATCAAATGAAGTTCCATTCAAGTCAGTATTTATATTTTGAATAGTAAAATCACCTTTCTTAAAAGATAAACTATATTTTTCGCTCTCTAATTTCGTGAAAAATTTTGAACCGAATTTATCATCGATATTAATAAATGCAATTCCGGAATTCTCAGATACATATTCAAAAAGTTTAAATTTAGTTTCAGCGTAATTTTTCATATTTTTATGAAAATCCAGATGTTCCTGAGTCAGATTTGTAAAGATTGCTGCATTAAAATGTAGAGCAAAAACCCGCTCTAAAGCGAGCGAGTGAGATGAAACTTCCATGATAACAAAGTCAACTTTTTCCATAACCATTTTCTGAAAAATCCTGTTCAATTCGATAATGTCTGGAGTTGTTCGTTCCAAAGGAAATTTCCTGCCATTAATATAATAACCAAGAGTTCCGATCAGTCCGACTTTTCTTTTGTTCATCCGCAGAATATTTTCGATCAGATGTGTAATTGTTGATTTTCCGTTTGTACCTGTAACTCCCACAAGTTTGAATTTTTTCGTGGGATTCTCAAAGAATAATTTTGCCAGAATTGCTGCAGCTTTCCGAGAATTTCTTACAATTATCTGAGTTTTTTTCAAATCCAGTTTTCTCTCGCAAATGATAAGTTCAGTTCCGTTTTTCACAGCATTTTCAGCAAAATTATGTCCATCAAATTCAAAACCGGAAATACAAACAAATACGGAATTTGATTTGCAGTTTCGAGAATCTGTTTCAATAGATAAAAAAAATAAATCTTTTTTTAGGTTCCAAATTTTAAGAAATAGATTAGATTTTTTTAGTTCCGAAACAATATCTTGAAACCGGATTAATTTGCTGTTATTATGCATTTTTCTCCAAACCTGATTTTTGAACCTTCAGAAATTGATTGTGAACTGATAATGCCTTTTCCATTGATCACCAATTTTATTTTTTTCCTGTTTGCTTCAGCTAAAGCTTCTCTCAAAGTTAATCCAATTAAATTTGGCATTTTAAAGTCCAGTTTAATATTATGATTTTCCTGTTTTTCTTTATCGAGAATTACAATTACTACTTCGGTTTTGTCAAAAGAAACTTTTGGTTTGGGATATTGATTTTTAACAAATCCATTTTTATCGTTTTCAATAAGATTATAAAAAAGATTTTTTTTCCTTAAGATTTCTACTGCTCGTTCTTTTGTCAAACCAATCAGGTCAGGCATTTGAATGAATTCTTTATCCTTTTCCTTAAGCTCGATAATGAGATCGCATTGCGGAAGATTAATGATGTTTTGAACAATATTTTTGAAAGTGGGAACAGCAGATACGGATGCATAATAAGAATAATTTTCATATTCCGGTTCATCAAAAATTACAACAATTACATATTTAGGGTTTTCTACAGGAAAGAATCCGGCAAAAACAGAAGTATATTTTTCCTCTGAATAGGATTTTTCCCCATAGAGAATTTTTTCACCTGTACCGGTTTTTCCGGCAATGGTTAAATAATCTAATTTCGTTGCTGTAGCAGAACCATAATCTACAACACTTTTCAGAAAAATTTTTAAAGTATCGAGAGATTTTTTATTGGAAACGGAACGTAATAACTTAGGATGAAAAGTTTTAACAATTTTGTCATTCTCATCCCGGATCTCTTTAATAATGTATGGCTGCATTATTTTACCATCGTTCGCAAAAGCACAATATGCATTTGCAAGCTGCAGAGCAGTTACGGAAATTTCCTGTCCAAATGAAATAGAGTGAAGTGAATAACCTTGCCAATCTTTTAATTTCCGAAAAATTCCAGATGATTCACCTGCTAAATTCGAGCCGGTTTTCCTACCAAATCCCAGTTCGATCATGCGGTCATAAAGAGCTTGACTACCAATTTGTTCCACGATTTTGCTGATTCCCACATTGCTCGAATAAGCAATTATATCTTTAAAACTCAAAAATTCATGTTCATGAGAATCCTTGATTATTCTATCTTCACCTTCAATATGATATTCCCTGCAATCGATTTCATCATTAGAATTATAAATATTATTTTCGATGGCAAGTAGAGCTGTGATAGGTTTGAGGGTAGAGCCTGGTTCAAACATAAATGAGACCGGAAAATTTGTCAAAGCACGCAAATGAGAATCATCTTTGTCAGAATCATTTTCAGAAATTCCAGTCATAGCAATTATCTCACCTGTTTTTGGAACCATAATAATTCCAATAGCGTTTTTAGCTTTATATTTTTCCAAACCGGTTTTAAGATTTTCCTCTAAGATTTCCTGGAAATTACTATCTAATGTCAGAATCAGAGAATTACCATTTTCAACTTCTCTTTTTTTCAAATATAAAAGAGGAATTCGTTTATTATTTGCATCATTGATAATTTCCTGCCAGCCGAATTTGCCGGAAAATTCATCATCAAATGTTGCTTCCAAACCGCAAACACCTTCCAAATCGAAAATAGAATTTTGATTATCTTTCTCTTCTTTTTTCTGAATCATTCCGAGCAGCCTGGCAGCTAACTGGTTTTTGGGATAAGTCCTCTTGATTTCACAAAAATTTGCAACCAATCCGGGAATTTTTTCTTTCTTCAAATCAGATTTAATTTTGGTCAATTGAGTTTCAGAAATGTCATCTGAAATATAAATGCTGCCAAAGACAGAATTTTTATTAAGTTTTTGTAGAATAGAATTTTGTGATAGAGTTGTATGCTCAGCAATTATTTTGGAAATTTTTTGAAACACATCCGGAGTTTGTTTATTCTCGTTTCTTTTACAATATTTGATTACTGCATTTCTATCCAAATCGATTTGATACAACCTGGTTGAGCCAACTAAAAGCTCATGATTTCTATCAAAAATACTTCCGCGTTCAGAAACAATTATTTGTTTTGATGGATTTCTGCGAAGCTCAATAGTGTTTTTGAAGTCGTGTGGGTCTAAAATCTGAATTGCAAATAAATAGGAAATCCAGATAAAAATAAAAATAATATTTAAAATAATGAAGATTGCAAATCTGAATTTCATACTTATCTTTCATAAAAAAAAGTAAAATCGAATTCGGGAAAATTTCTATTCCAATTCAATTTGTTAAAGCCTCAGCTCTTGGTGTGATATAATCTATTAAATAAAATGTGTTTTTTTTGTTCATTGTAATTGTGAAAATATTGTTTGGATTTTCCGGATAGAACATTCCGAGTTTTTCAAAAGCCAGTCTTTGAATAATCGCTCTTGAACCCAATTTATTATTTTCTGCTGTCAGAATGGCATTTATACTTTTTTGAGAATTATAATCTGCCAGCAACCGTTCATTAGAACGGGCATTTTTTAAGATTGTGTGTTTATTCTGATAATGGAAGAAAATAATGCAGAAAACTAAAAAAATCAAAAAAAATATTTTTTTACTCATCGGGTCTCCTTTTTTCTGCAATTCGCAGTTTGGCACTTCTGGCTTTATTATTTTTTAAAATTTCATCGTTTGAAGGTAGGATCGGCTTTTTATTAATAATTGTGAGTGTGGAGACTTTTTCACACACACATTTAGGAAAATTAGGAGGACAAATGCATGACTTTGCCTGGTATTGGAAGAACTTTTTTACCGCTCTATCTTCAATACTATGATAGGATATCACAACAATCCTACCTTCAAAATTTAAAATATTTACAGCATCTTTTAATGCTGTTTTCAAAACTTCGATTTCTTCGTTTAAATAAATTCTGATCGCCTGAAAAATTCGTGCTTTGGCTTTTAATTTATGTCTGGAGAAAATACTATTTTCAATAATTTCAGAAAGTTCCAAAGTAGTTGATATTTTCTTTTTCATCCTGTTAGATACGATTGCTTTGGCAATTTTGGGTGATTCACGTTCTTCACCAAATTCAAAGAAAAGATTTCTTAATTCTTCATAAGAAAAATTATTTATAATATCATAAGCTGAGAGCTTTTGAGATTTATCCATTCTCATATCAAGTTTGCCATCCAGGGAAAAGCTGAATCCT
>JAUWNO010000269.1 GCA_030612605.1 Armatimonadota bacterium | reverse complement strand
AAAAGAAGAAACTCTTATTTCTGAATTTTCCGTCATTCGAACTTGCGGAATTCTTGAAAACAGATTTTGATGATTTAATGAAATTCTACTCAAAATCAGTTGATTGTAATTATTCTCAACTTCTGGAAGAAAAGAATGAATTAAAAACTAAATTTTCAACTTTTTCAAATTATACCATTCATTCCAAAAATGAAAATCTGAATATTAAAACTAAAATTATTTTACCGGATTTACTAAAAAATCAAGATCATTCCCATATTACAATTTTACCTTTTGGAAACCAGGACATCCCTCTGGAAAGGAAAAAGATAAATGGCACTTTTATTGCTGAAAAAGCATATTATAAAAACTTTATCTATGAAAATCTGAAGATTAATTTTGAAAAAGGATTTGTACATTATATCTCATTTGAAAATGAAAGAAAAGAAAATTTCATTTTACAGAATGCACTCATGAACAGCAAAATAGAATGTTTTCTTATTCTTGGTTTTAATCCGGAAATTACATCCTTTACTAATTATTATTTATATGATGCATGTATTGATGGAAATATTTCCCTTAAATTTACTGATGCGGATGCAAATATTATTTTATCAAGTTTATCCGCAAGAATAAATCATCTGAAAAAGGAATAAATTATGGCAAAACACATTTTTGTAATTGGTGGAGTTCTTTCATCTTTGGGAAAAGGTATTGCATCTTCATCAATCGGACTTCTGATGAAAAAGATGGGTTATAAAGTTGTGATGCAGAAATTCGACCCGTATTTGAATGTTGATCCCGGAACCATGAGTCCTTTCCAACATGGAGAGGTATTTGTTACTAATGATGGTGCAGAAACCGATCTTGACCTGGGTCATTATGAAAGGTTTATTGGAATACCTTTGAATAAAAACTCGAATTCCACTACCGGTCAAATTTATGAAACTGTCCTCAAAAGAGAACGTCGCGGAGATTATCTTGGTAAGACTGTTCAGATAATTCCCCACGTTACGAACGAAATCAAAAATCTTATCCGGCAAATCGGAAAAAATAATGATATTGTTATTACTGAAATCGGTGGAACTGTTGGTGATATTGAGAGCCTTCCTTTTTTAGAAGCGATTCGTCAATTTCGATTAGATGTAGGAATTGAAAATTCATTATTCATTTATCTAACTTATGTCCCTTTTATCAAAGCTGCTGGAGAACTTAAAACCAAACCAACGCAGCATGCAACTACAAAACTTCGGGAAATAGGAATCCAACCTGATATTTTATTATGCCGTTCGGAAAAATATTTCAATGATGATATCAGAAGCAAAATTTCACTTTTTACTAATGTTCAGAAAAGTAGGGTGATAAATGCAGTGGATGTAGCTACTATTTATGAAGTGCCAAAAGTTTTTATGCAGGCAAATCTTCATGAAAGGATTTGTGAACATTTTCATATAACTCAAAACAAAATTGATTTTTCAGATTGGGATCAGATAATCGATAATATTAAAAATTCAGAAGATGAGGTTACAATTGCTGTTTGTGGAAAATACGTTGAACACCAAGATGCCTATAAAAGTGTGGGTGCAGCTTTGATTCATGCAGCAGCAGCAAACAGATTGAAATTAAACGTCAAATGGGTTGATTCCGAAAAAACCTCCTCTTCTGAAGAAATCGAAAAACAATTATCAGATGTAGATGGAATTCTTATCCCAGGAGGTTTTGGAGTTCGCGGAATAGATGGAAAAATCGGCATTGCTAAATATGCTCGTGAAAATCAAATTCCTTTTTTTGGTATTTGTCTGGGATTACAGATTGCAGTGATAGAATTCGCCCTAAATGTTTGTAATTTAAAAGAAGCTTACAGCAGCGAATTTCATGAAGAATGCCAGCATCCTGTAATCGATCTGATGGAAGATCAGCGATACCTGGAAATGATGGGCGGTTCCATGCGTTTAGGTGCTTATCCGTGCAAACTGATAAAAAATACTCTGGCTCATAAGATCTATGGTCGCCAAGAAATTTCCGAACGTCATAGACATCGATATGAATTTAACAATAAATATAGAGAAATTATTGAGAAAAACGGAATGTTAATTTCCGGAATTTCACCGGATGATTTCCTGGTTGAGATCATAGAAATTCCAAACCATCCTTTTTTCATTGGGGTTCAATTTCATCCTGAATTCAAATCCCGCCCGGATAAAGTTCAACCGATTTTCCAGGATTTTATTAAGAAAGCAGCAAAACTAAAAAATGAACAAATAATATAGCGACGAGGAATTATGACCTTAGAGAAAATTGAAAATTTATTTAATATTAATTCTATCCAGGCACAATTAATTGCTTTTGCAGCAGTATTTTTTCTGGCATTTATTACATATCAAATCTTCAAAAACATTATCCTGAAGATCATCCTGAAGATCAGCAGAAAAACCAGAACAAATTGGGATGATGCTTTAGTTGACAGAAAATTTTTCCGAACTTTTATTTATCTGCTGCCTTTACTCATCTTCTATTATTCCTCCCCCCTATTCCCGCAAATAAAAATTTTCATTCAAAAAATTACTCAAAGCTTAATGGTGATCGTAGCAATTTCTGCAATTTCATCTTTTCTAAACGCTGTGAACGATATTTACCTTGGTTATAAAAAAGCGAAAAATCGACCTATTAAAGGTTATCTTCAGATAATTGAGATTTTCTTTATCGTGCTGGGATGTCTGGTAATTATTTCGATTCTTATTGGAAAATCTCCTTTACTACTTCTCAGCGGTTTGGGTGCGATGACTGCTGTACTTCTTCTCATTTTCAAGGATACGATTCTTTCCCTGATTGCCAGTTTGCAAATCTCTTTCAATGATCTTATCAAAATCGGTGACTGGCTGGAAGTACCTCAATTCAGTGCTGATGGAGAAGTTATCGATGTTGCACTTCATACCATTAAAATACAGAACTGGGATAAAACTATCACCACAATTCCCACTCACAAATTGATCGACGGCTCATTTAAAAATTGGAAAGGAATGCAGCAAACCGGTGGACGCCGGGTGAAAAGAGCAATTCATCTCGACATCTCCAGTATCCGTTTTTGTGATGATAATTTATTAGATAAATTTGAAAAAATAAACCTGATCTCTAAATACATCAAACAAAAAAGAAAAGAAATTTACGAATATGAATCAAATATAAAGACTTCTGAACCTCAAGAAATTAATCGAAAAAAGCTAACAAACGTTGGAACTTTTAGAGCTTATATTGCAGCTTATCTCAAGAATCATCCAAAAGTAAAAAACGAAATGACTTTCCTGATCAGGCAGCTAAGTCCCGGTCCAACAGGTTTACCAATTGAAATTTATGTTTTCATTAATGACATCCAGTGGTCACATTATGAAGCTATTCAATCTGATATTTTTGACCATATCCTGGCAGTTGTGCCGGAATTTAATTTGAGGATTTTTCAGTATCCATCCGGTTTTGATTTCAGGAAAATTGATATTTGATTTTCAGTGATTTAATTTGACAAAGATTTATCTTCTGCGAGGTTAGGAATTGAGAAAAGAAAAGAGATTAAATGTCGTTTGTTAACCTTATGAAGGTTGTTCATACGATTAGAAAAAGCCGTCTTAGAAATTTTATTAGGGAAGATTAACTTAGGTTAGCCCCTTTAACGGAAAGCAGAAAAATGATAACACAGTCACCTGATACTCATCCTAAAATAGAAGAATTGCTAATATCGTTAATTCGCAGTTCGAGTATTGCCAAAAGAATCTCAAGAGTGCGTTCTATGTCTGAAAGCACTATATGGCTTTCTAGGCGGGCAATTATGAGAGCCAATCCTGATTTGGATAAAAAGGAACTGAATCTGAAATTTATATCTTATCATTACGG
>JAUWNO010000142.1 GCA_030612605.1 Armatimonadota bacterium | reverse complement strand
TCAGCCACAACAGACGGGATTTTTATTATCGGTTCTGCACGAGGACCGGCAAATATTATCGATGCAATGCAACAGGCAAGAGCAGCAACAGGTAAGATTTTCACGCAATTGATTCCAGGAGAAAAGATCATTCCAGAAGTTATGGTTTCGGAAATTCTGGAAGCTTATTGCACAGGTTGTCAGACTTGTTTGCAGGTTTGTGGATACGATGCGATTTATTTTGATGATGAGAGAGGAATATCCGTTGTGAATGAAGCGGTTTGCAGAGGTTGTGGAAATTGCGTGGGCAGTTGTCCTTCCGGTTCCATCCGAACCAAACATTTCACTAATCCGCAACTTTACCAGGAAGTGAAGGAAGCGATAAGATGAAAACTCAAAATACAAAACACAAATTTCAAATAAAAAACAATGATCAAAATTTCAAATTCAAAACAAATCTGATTATATGTTTGTTTGTGATTTTGAGGAAATATCTATGGATAATATCAAGGATTCAAAAAAAATCTACGATCTGGAAGAAAGGACATTTCAGTTCGCCAAAGAAGTTAGGCTCTTTGTTAAAACTCTTCCAAAGACAATTGCAAATATTGAGGATGGAAAACAAGTAATCCGGGCTTCAGGTTCTGTAGGAGCAAATTATAGGGAAGCAAATGAAGCTTTGAGTAGAAAAGATTTTATGATGAGAATAAAGATTAGTCGTAAAGAAGCAAAAGAAAGCAGTTATTGGCTAAGATTGATTAATGAAACAAACAACTTGAAAAATGCTGATGATGCCTTATATTTGATTCAAGAAGCGAATGAGTTGAAAAAGATATTTTCAGCCATTTTGGAGAAATCAAAATGACAAAATTTCAAATTGCAAAACAAATCAAAACATTAGTTCGTTTGTTATTTCAATATTTGAATTTGTAATTTGGTATTTGTTTTTTGGGATTTGTAGTTTGTGATTTTAATTAAGGGGAGAATTAATGACGAAAGTTTCTAATAAAGGAACAAAACTGACATCGGAGAAAGTTCGCAAAGAAATATTACAGTTTTTCAAGAATGCAATGGAATCGAAACTTTTCGATGCTGTGATGATGCCGATGCAGGTTCCTTCCAAAGATTCTTATGCCTGGATTTTGATTAAAGATATAGATCTTTTGGAAGATATGAATCCGCTAGCTCCGATTATGCCGGTCAATGCTGCCAATGCTCTGAAAAGATACACTAGAAAAGGTAAGGGAAAATTTAAGATCGCAGTCCTGATGAGACCTTGCGAGATTCGAGCAACAATCGAACTTACAAAATTGAAACAGGTAGAACTGGAAGATGTGATCTTATTCAGTTATGATTGTGTCGGTGCGCTTCCAATGCAGGATTATATTGCTGATCCTGAAAATAATGAAAAGAAATTCGATAAAATTCTAACAGAAAATAATTGGAATTCAGAAGATTTGAAACCTGTCTGCAATATCTGTGATAAATTTTCTCTATCTGCCAGCGATGTGCATTTTGGTTTGAAAGATAATGAAATAATAATATTTTCCAATAGCGAAAAAGGTGAAAAGCTCCTTTCTGAAAACAAAATTGAAGATAAAAAAGATGATAAAGTTTGGACTGAAGAAATTAATAAAATAAAAAAAGAAAAAGCAAAAAACAGGCAAAACTCTTTCAAAGAAATAAAAAAAATGACAGATGGTTTCACAAATCTGCAGGAGACTTTTGCACACTGCATCGGATGTCATAATTGCGGAACTGTTTGCCCGATCTGTTATTGCCGCCAATGCTATTTTGATTCGTCTGTTTCAAAACCGAATTCCGATATTAAGTTAATCCGTGCCGAAAACAAAGGTGCGCTGGCATTTCCGCTCGATCGCTTGATGTTCCATATTGGCAGAATGTCTCATATGAGTCTATCCTGTGTTTCCTGCGGACTTTGTTCTGATGCCTGTCCAGTGGATATTCCTGTAGCAAATATCTTCAGTTATATGGCAAGTGAAACACAGAAAACATTTGAGTATTCTGCTGGAGAAAGTGTGGGTGATGCACTTCCAATGCGAGATTATAAACTTGATGAACTGGGAGAGCTCGGAAAATTAGTGAAAAGTGCTGAAGGCGGGGAGAGCGAAAATGAGTAAACTTCTTACAATTAATAAAAATCCCGAAATCGCAGTAAAAGAACTTTTGACATTTCTCCTGGAAAAGGAAAAGGTCAGCGGAGTTTTCTCATTACGAAAAGTAAATAAGAACGGTGCTGTGGATTATGGTTTGATAACCGATAAATCTCATCTCGATGAAATTGTTCCGCTTCATCCTTTGATGCCAATTAATGCCGGACAGGTGCTTTCCCGTTTTACTCCGATCGAGAAACCAATTGCAGCAGTGATCAAGCCTTGCGAGTTTCGTGCTTTTATTGAACTTGTAAAAAGAGCACAGGGAACATTGGATAATTTCCTTTTGATAACTTATAGTTGTAGCGGAGTTTTTCCATTAAAAAATAATGTTAATGGTTCGATTAATGACCAACTTACCGGATATTGGAAAGCAACTGAAAAAGCGGAAATTCCATCAGGAATCCGCCCAACCTGTCGTATTTGTGAACATTTTGCTCCGACCAATTCAGATATTCTTATCTCTCTAATCGGGGAAGAAACCGGTAAATGTAAGATGTATCTGAATACAGAAAAAGCAGAGAAATTCGTAGATGGCTTTGAAGGAAAAATATCATCTGAAGAATTCAAAACTTCCAAACTCGATTCGTTGAAAGAAAAACGTATCAAAGAAAAGGAAGAAGTATTTTCCAAAATAAATACTGAAGAAAGCGGACTCGATGGTCTGATCGATGTTTTTGGACGATGTATCGGCTGTCACGGATGTAACACTGTTTGCCCGATTTGCTATTGTACACTTTGCGATTTTGTATCAGCAAATTTTGATTATAATGTTCCGATTTTAGAACGGGAACTGGAAGAGAAAGGTGCTTTGAGATTACCTCCTGATACAATCTTTTTCCATATCGGCAGACTTTCGCATATGAGTTTTTCCTGCGTTGGATGCGGTCAATGTTCCGATGTTTGTCCTGCAAATATTCCGGTAGCATCGGTATTTAAAAAATCAGGTGAAAGAGTTGCAGGGATTTTCGATTATGTTCCCGGAAGAGATGTAGAAGAAGAGATTCCTGTGATGATCTATAAAGAAGAAGAATTTCAGGAACTGGGAGAATGAGATGAATATCGAATATCGAACAAGGAATAATGAAGGATGAAGGAAAGAAAAAAGAGAATATCCAATATTGAACAAGGAATGATGAAGGATGAAGGAAAGAAAAAAAGAGAATATCCAATATCGAACAAGGAATGATGAAGGATGAAGGAAAGAAAAAAGAGAATATCCAATATCGAACCCCAGTGTAATAAAAGAAAAAGAAGATTTCACGGGGCAAGCAAGGAACTCAAGAAATTGAATATTTAATATTGAAGATTGAATATTAATCTCTGTGCTTTCCGTGTTCTCTGTGGTAAAAAGTCAGTGGTTAGTCAGTGTAAGTCTGTGGCTAATTTTTGGAAAAGGAAATTCAAAGTTTGATGTTACAAGCAACTTAAATATGAGTGAGATGAGAGAACCGTAATAAAAAAGGAAATTGTAGAATGGAACTAATTTGTTGTTTAGAAAGAGCACATAATTTTGATAATCAAAAACAGTCAGGTTTATTCTATGACTGAAAGCCGTTAACTAAAACCAAAATTGGAGGAAAAGATGAAAAGAACAGTTATGAATTTAGTATTACTGCTTATTGCAGTATGTGCTTTTGCACAAGCACCGGATTGGCAATGGGCAGCCAAATCTGGTGGAACTAATTGGGATGGAGGAATTGGAATCACAATAGATGATGCAGGGAACAGTTACGTGACAGGATCTTTTTGTGAAACAGCAACCTTTGGTTCCTATTCTCTTACCAGGAGTGGCTATTATGATATTTTTGTAGCAAAGATGGATGCAATAGGCAATTGTTTATGGGCAGCTAATGCTGGTGGAACGGATTTGGATGAAGGAATTGGAATCACAATAGATGATGAAGGTAAATGTTATGTTACAGGTAATTTTCTAGTAACAGCAACCTTTGGTTCCTATACTCTTACCAGTAATGGTAGTTTAGATATTTTTGTAGCAAAGATGGATGAAAATGGAAACTGGATTTGGGCATCTCAAGCTGGTGGAACTGGTCAAGATCGGGTGGGACATGGTATTTCGATAGATGATGCAGGGAACATTTATGTAACAGGGGGGTTTAGAGAAACAGCAACCTTTGGTTCCTATTCTCTTACAAGTAATGGTAGTTTAGATATTTTTGTAGCAATGATGGATGCAGATGGAACTTGGCAATGGGCAACCAGAGCTGGTGGAACTTCTAATGATGATGGAGAAGCAATCACAATAGATGATGAAGGTAAATGTTATGTTACAGGTCATTTTCAAGGAACAGCAACCTTTGGTTCCTATTCTCTTACCAGCAGTGGAACTTATGATATTTTTGTAGCCAAGATGGATGCAAATGGCAACTGGCAATGGGCAACCAAAGCCGGTGGAAGTGATTGTGATGAAGGAATAGCAATCACAATAGATGAAGACGAAAATACTTATGTTACAGGATATTTTGAAGGAACAGCAACCTTTGGATCCCATTCTATTACGAGTAATGGAGATGGTGATATTTATGTAGCAAAGATGAATACAGATGGAAATTGGCAATGGGCAAATCAAGCTGGTGGAGCCGGTGGAATTGAGGAGGAGTTTGGATATGGAATCACAATAGATAATGTTGGTAGCTGTTATATTACAGGAGAGTTTCGAGGAACTGCAACTTTTGGGTCATATTCTATTATAAGTAATGGAGGCGAGGATATTTTTGTTGCAAAGATAGATGCAAATGGAAACTGGTTATGGTCAGACAAAGCTGGTGGAACTTATAATGATGATAAAGGAAAAGGAATCACAATAGATGATGCAGGGAACATTTATGTAACAGGGGGGTTTAGGGAAACAGCAACATTTGGTTCTCATTCTCTTACAAGTAGTGGGGAGAGGGATATTTTTGTAGCAAAGTTATACAGTTCTGTTTTTGCAGAAAATGAAATAATTCCAACGGAAATACAACTTTCAAATTACCCCAATCCTTTTAATCCGGCTACTAAAATTCATTACAGCATAAAAGAGAAATCCAATGTTAGGATTGATGTTTATAATCTAAAAGGTCAGCTGGTAAAATTGCTTATCAATGGACAACAAAATGCCGGAGATCATTCCGTGATCTGGAACGGCAAGGATGATAATGGTAATAAAGTTAGTTCAGGTATCTACTTTTACAAATTGAATGTGAATGGAGAAGAAAAGGCTGTGAGTAAATGTGTTTTACTAAAATAGTAATCTCAAAGAAGATGAATATCGAATATCGAACAAGGAATGAAGAAGGATGAAGGGAAAAAAAAGAGAATATCCAATATCGAACCCCAGTGTAATAAAAGAAAAAGAAGATTTCACGGGGCAGGCAAGGAACTCAAGAAATTGAATATTTAATATTTAATATTGAAGATTGAATATTAATCTCTGTGCTCTCCGTGTGCTCTGTGGTAAAAAAGTCAGTGGTTAGTCTGTGTAAGTCTGTGGCTATTTTTTTAAAACTTGGAGAATAGATTATGAAAAAAGAATTCTCACCAAAAATTATAAGTTTCTTATGTAAATGGTGTTCCTATACAGGTGCAGACCTGGCAGGAATAAACAGGTTGCAGTATCCAATCGCTATCCTGCCGATAAAAGTTATGTGCTCCAGCAGGATCGATCCTGTTTTCCTGATAAAATCGTATTTACGAGGAGCTGATGGTGTTCTGGTTGGTGGCTGACATCCTGGAGATTGTCATTACCAGGTTGGTAATTATCATACCAGAAGAAGAATTGCAATAGTAAAAGAAGTTTTCAAATCATTGGGTTTGGAAGATGAAAGAATTCGACTTACCTGGATCTCTGCATCGGAAGGTCAGAAATTTGCTCGAGTCGGGAAAGAATATACAGAGCAGATCGTTAAACTGGGTGAGAATCCAACAAAGAAGAGGATATTTTTGTAAAAATTATGATTAATAAAAAGTTCAACATTTGTTATGTAAACCCCTCTAAATCTCC
>JAUWNO010000479.1 GCA_030612605.1 Armatimonadota bacterium | reverse complement strand
GAAATTCGAAACCGGAGATTATGTTTCCACTGACCCTCTCTTTATAGCTGCAATCTCAGATAGTAATGGCATAAATATCTCAGGTAGCCCTGGACGCAGAATGTTGCTTCTTTTGGACCACAGCGAAGATCCTGATGACTTGATCGATGTTACTTCCGGTTTTGTATATGATTTGAATTCTCATACTAAAGGGGAATTAACCTGGCAGCTCTCAAACATATCTGAAGGTAAACATGAGATTCAACTTGTTGTTTTTGATAATTTTGGAGTTTCAACTATTGCAGAAACAGATTTCATGGCAACCAAATCTGATAAAGTTGCAATTAAAGATATGTTGCCCTATCCTAATCCAATGCTTGATGATGGATATTTTACGTTTGTTATCACCGAGCCTGCTGATATTACTATCACAATTTATACAATCACAGGCAGGAAAATCCGAACTTTAAAGCAGCCAAATTGTGAAGTGAATTTCAATAAAATATATTGGAATGGAAGAGATGAAGACGGCGACAAAATTGCTAATGGAACATATTTTTACAAACTGAAAGCAAAACATCTCCAGAATAAAAAAATCACTGAAAAAATAGGAAAAGTCATTATTTTAAAGTGATGATTGACAAGAAATTATCCATCAATTTTTTTTGAACGTCTTAAAAAAAATCTATAGATAATGATATAATAAAATCGGGGGAATAATGAAGAATTACGACATGAAAGATATCAGGAATATTGCATTAGTAGGTGCATCCGGAGCCGGAAAAACGAGTCTGGTAGAACAGATGCTGTTCAATATGAAGTCCATAACCAGAGTAGGAAAAGTGGAAGATGGAAACACAGTTATGGATTTTAATGATGAAGAAATTGAGAAAGGGATGTCTCTATCTTTGAGTGTGGCAAATTTTGATTGGAAAAATACAAAAATAAATATTTTAGATGCACCGGGATTTGCAGATTTTGCTAATGAGCAGATTTCTGCATCTACAGCTGTGGAAACTCTTCTTTTTGTGATTAATGCTTCTGCCGGCTTCGAAGTTAGCTTTGAACAATCTTTGGAATTGCTGGAAAATAGAGATGTTACTAAAGCAATTATTGTTAACAGAATGGATAATGAAGGAGCAGATTTTTATAAAACTCTGGAAGCGATTAAAGAAAATTCTGACATTATTCCAATACCGGTTTTGATTCCAATTGGGATAGAACATAAATTTTCCGGTATTGTCGATCTCATCAAAGGAAAAGCATTTATCAAAGGAAAACCCGCTGATATTCCTGCAGATATGAAGGATACTGTTGAAGAAAATAAAATGATATTAATGGAAGCTGTGGCAGAAAGCGATGATGAACTTTTAGAGAAATATTTTGAAGCAGGTGAGCTGACTGATGATGAACTTCTTTCCGGAGCAAAAGAAGCAATAAAAAAAGGTTTGATTGTTCCGGCTTTTTCATGTTCTGCTACACATAATATTGCTGTAAATGAGCTTTTGGAAGCAATAGTTGAATATCTTCCTTCTCCAGCAGATAAGAACGAAATTCTTGTTCAAGACGGAAAAGATGAAAAGAGTGTTATCTGTTCTGAAAAAGGAGATTTAATTGCTTATGTTTTTAAATCATTTTCCGATCCGAACGTGGGAGATTTGGCATACGTTAGAGTTTTTTCCGGTTGTTTGAAAAGTGGTTTGGATGTATATATTCCGGAGAAAGACAGTAAAGATAGGATTGGTTCCATGTTTTTTGTTTTAGGAAAAAATCGTACTGATGCAGATGAGCTGAAACCCGGAGAAATCGGAGCTCTTGTTAAAATGAAGGTTGCCCGAAATTTCAATTCAATCGTTAGTACAAATTCAAAGATAAAAATGCTGGAAGTGGCTTTACCAACTCCGGTTTTCTGGCAAGCCATCAAAGCTGTTAACCAGAGTGATGAAGATAAAATCGGTATTGCTCTTGCTAAATTGCTGGATGAAGATTCCACTCTTAGTATGCAGATGAATCCAGAGACCAATGAAAACGTGTTAGCTGGTATCGGA
>JAUWNO010000584.1 GCA_030612605.1 Armatimonadota bacterium | reverse complement strand
AAGAATATCCAGTTCATCTATTTTTTCGTCAATTTCAGCGAGTTCCTCAAACTTGATATTCTTCTCTTTCAAATCATCCAAGATGTATGTTGGCATTTTTAGGAATGATGGTGAAATGAATTTGAATCTCGGATTGAATTCCCTCAACGCCTGCACTAAAGAGTGAACAGTTCTTCCAAACCTAAGGGCTCCAGCAACACCAATGGTTAGATTCTCTAAAGTTCCCTGAGTTTTTATAATTGAATAAAGGTCCAATAGTGCTTGCGTAGGATGCTGATTCGCACCGTCACCTGCATTCACCACAGGAATATCAACCACTTCCGAAGCATATCTTGCAGCACCTTCTATCGGACTTCTCATAATGATGATCTCGGCATATTGGGCGATAGTTTGCAGCGTATCCGCAAAAGTTTCACCCTTTTTTACTGAGCTACTGCCTGTTCCACGCATCGTAATAGTTTGTCCGCCGATCTTTTTCATTGCCGTTGCAAAAGAAAAATGTGTTCTTGTGGAAGGTTCGAAGAATAACAAAGCTGCCAGCTTTTTATCCATATTTGGATTCAATTCTCCCTTCTCAATTTTCTCAGCAATTTCCATAAAATATAAAATTTCTTTCTTACTCAAATCTCGCATCGAGATTAAATTTTTCATATATTCCCCCTTTGAATTTAATATTTAATATTGAAAATTTGCTAATTACTTTGTAATTTATTTATCATTTTTTCTTAAAGTTTTTCGAGAAGAGAAAAATATAGCCGTTAATTCTTCTGCTTCATCTAATAAAGGTCTGACAAGTTGTTCTTTAATCAATTTTTCATAAATAATAAATTCCAACCAAAAAGCAGATTCATCAGATTCCTCTAAAACTATACTGATTTTAGAAATGAAACTTGCAGTAGATTGAGCCAAACAAACGGCTCTGTAATTCGCTGCTACTGAAGTTGAACATCTGATTAATTGACCCGAGATGTGTTGTCCTAATTTGGTTTTCGGTAAAGAAACTGCTAGTTTAACGCAACGATGTGCAAACTTTTTTGTTCTTTTTGTTAATTCTTTTTTATCCATAAAATCTCCGCTCGGAATTTATTGATAATATTCAATCTTCAATATTAAATATTCAATTTCTTATAGATTTTCCAAGCTCTCTCACGATAGATCTTTGCTTCTTTTTTAATGTCTTTTGCTTTGATGATTCCTCGACCAACGATAATGCAATCCGCTCCTCCCTGAATCGCATCTTCCACTGTGATATATTGCTGTCCCATCGCATCGGTTCCTCTTTCTAACTTAACTCCGGGAGTCAGTAAAAGCATTCCCGACGGGAATTTAGCTTTGAATCTTCTTATGTCTTCCACATCTTTCCCGTGTCCGATAAATCCTGAGATAACATTCGGGAATTTGCGAGCGATCTCGAAGCATTTTCGCGAGTATGTTTCGTTTATCAGGTTCCCTTTTGATGACATTCGAGCAAGAACAAAAGAGCTTCTATTCTTGATACCGTCGAAAAGTCCTTTCAAAATTCCTTCGCCTGCCACCATATGAACC
>JAUWNO010000188.1 GCA_030612605.1 Armatimonadota bacterium | reverse complement strand
ACATCAAGGGACAAAAAGTGAAAACTTTCCTCATAAACTCATACACCCATAAACCCATAAACTCAATAATTTGGGATGGGACTGATGCTAACAACAAACCCGTCTCCTCAGGAATCTATCTCTATAAATTGAAAGTGAATGGTAAAACATTGGCTTCCAGAAAATGTATATTGCTTAAATAAATCCGGAGGTTCTTATGAAAAGAATAATTATTATGATATTTTTTCTAATCTGCTTTAATCTTTTTTGTTTTAATATCCAGGAAATTTCTGAATTCAACAAAACAGAAAGCTATGTTACTTATGACGACACCTATGCTGTAAAAGATGATTATCTTTTTTCTACTACCATCAGGGGATTTCAAATTCATCAGATTTTATCGGATTCACTGGAACTAGTAAATGATTTTAATTTAGAAAATATTACGTATCATTTAAAAATCAAGGATGATTTTCTGTTTGTTTCTTCTGGTTTAAGTAAACTATATAAATATGATATTAGCAATGTTACTGAGCCTGTATTAATGGATTCTATTGAGATGTTGGGAGTTTATGTTTTTTTTTTCAATAATGAACTCTTATATGTGAATGAACATACAAGCACAGGTTGGAAAATCCATATATTTGATTACTTCACATTGGAAGAAATAAATTTTTATAATGTTCCCCATGCGGTTTCCGCACTTATGAAAGTAGCAGAAAATGTTGCCCGTGTATCAATCTTCGACCACTTATACATCTATGATATTTCGGATCCTTACAGTATCGAATTTATCGGATATGATGAAACAAATGAACACAGCGGTCCTAAGGTTCAATTATTACCGGATTCATTACTCGCAGTTGGAAGTAGTTTTGGTAGATTTGAGTTTTATGACATTTCTGATCCTTTTGATTGGGAAGTAATCTGCTTCATAGATAAAGGCGCAGCTTGTTTTACTATTAATGAAAACAGATTGTTGATCATGGATTACCAGGAAATATTACTCTACGATATATCTACTATAACCAGTCCTGTTTTGCTGGATACAGTATCTTCAGCATATTATGATTTTTACAGAAATATGAAAGCTTTTGATAATAACATCTTTGCAGGAACATATTTCGGAAAACTTAACTATTACAAGCTGAATAATGATGAGATCGAAATAAAACATACTATCTCAAATGGAGGCAGGTTATCTTCAATGAAAAAACAACAGGAAAATCTTTATATACTATCACGTTTAGAAGGAATTTTTCATTGGGATATTTCTGACATTGCAAATCCTGTATATCAAAATAATTATCTTAGTATTAAATTTGGCTTTTCAATGTTTAAAGCTCAAAATATTCTAATAGTTTATGGGCAAGATTTTGAGATGTTAACAACTATAAATACGGTTTTTCGAATAAACGAAAACGGTGAATTGGATGAATTGGATACACTATATTTTGAGAATTCGAATGTCGAAAGACTACATTATCATCCTGAATATGGTTTTTTCATGATAACAGGAACTACTCTCTATATTTATCATCTGGATGAAAATGATGAACTCCAGGAGACTTTCACAATGGAAGTTCCGGAAATTCTTTTTTCTGAATTCATTTTCAATGGAAACATTGCCTACGTTATTGGATATCACCAAATGTACGTGCTTGCTAATATTGATGACCCCAATTTAATCACTGTCTCAAACACAATTATTATTGATGATTATGAAGCATTGCTTTCATATGGTTTTTTCAGGAATTACCTTTTTATAGGATCTGAAGATTACTTCTTCCCCTGTAAAGTATTTGATATTTCACAACCTGATAATCCTGTTTTATTCACAGAAATTGATGACTGCGGTCTTGTAGCTATAGATGAAGAAAATGAGATTTTATTTTCTGGTTTTGATGAAACGTACGCTTATGATATAAGTAATATCGAAAGTGGAATAGCACCACAAATCTATCAGTTTCCAATATGGTGTCTAAACGAAGAATTGATAACATTTAATCAAAACAATCAACCCTATTTGAGCTTATTAGATAGAAACTCCTGTAGAATTTTCGAATATGAAACAACTTCAAATAGTGAAGAAACTGTAATTGAAATAAAACCAACAATGCAAAACTATCCCAATCCTTTCAACCCTGAAACAATAATATCTTTCTCGATTCCAAATCAAAGTAACGTAGAACTCGCAGTATTTAATTTTAAGGGACAGAAAGTGAAACAGCTTGTCAGCGATCAGCTATCAGCTGGTCAGCACAATGTAGTCTGGAACGGTAAAGATAGCAATAACAAATCCGTGTCCTCAGGAATCTATCTCTATAAATTGAAAGTGAATGATAAAACAATGTCTGCCAGGAAATGTATTTTGCTTAAATAAATACGGAGGTTTTTATGAAAAGTATGATTATTATGATATTTTTTCTGATCTGCTTTAGTCTTATACAAGGTTTTATATTCGAACAAATTTCCGAATTCAATAAAACAGAAAGCTATATTACTTATAATGATACCTATGATGTAAAAGATGATTATCTTTTTTCTACTACTATCAGGGGATTTCAAATTTTTCATCTAAACTCCGATTCCCTGGAATTGGTAAATGATTTTAACCTGGAAAAGTTTACGTATTTATTAAAAATCAAGGATGATTTTATGTTTGTTTCTTGCGGAATAGATCGTCTTTATAAGTTCGATATTACCAATATCACAGAACCTGTTTTATTAGACAGCATTACAATGCCTGGCTGTTATTCTTTTTTTTTCAATAATGATTATTTATATATAAATGAGCTTCTTCCTACATTAACCTGGAAAATCCATATTTACGATTATAATACCATGGAAGAACTATTCTGTTACGATGTGCCGCAAGAATATTCAAGCTTAAAAAAAATAGGTGAGAATATAGCAAGAGTAAAGATATATGAACATGTCTTTTTATATGATATGTCGGCTCCCGATACCCTTGTTTGGATAGCTGATGATGAGATTTCAGAGCACTCTTGTCCGGATAAGATCGAAATGTTTTCAAATTCTCTTCTCGTGATCGGAAGTGGTCTTGGTAGATTTGAAATTTATGATATATCGCAACCAACCGATTGGCAGCTTATTACATTTATCGATTATGATGGAATGTGTTTTAATATAATCGACGATAGACTAATAATTAAGGAATATCGGACATTATTTTTATTCGACATCTCTGATTTGAGCGAGCCGGTTCTTTTGGATAGCACCTCTATTGCTTCTTATGACAGATTTGATAATTTAAAAGCCTTTGGAAACAATATCTTTGCGGGTACTTATGCAGGAAAGCTCATCTATTACAAATTGAGTGATGATCATTTCCAGGTAAATCAAACTATTTCCAATGGAGGAAAATTACGTACTTCTTATCAAATCGATGATAATCTTTATATTTTTTCTTATTGCCAGGGAATCAAGCATTGGAATGTGTCTGTTCCTGCCAATCCCGAACTAATAGCATCCTACTGGTTCGATCTTACAAGTCGTAAAATTGATGGTGCGGAAGATATCCTGATTGCTTATGGTTCTGACATCTTATTGGAAAAATGGTCAAATGTGGTTTTCAGAATTATGCCGGACGGCAGCCTGGAAGAACTGGACCGGCTTTATAGTCAAGATACCTGGGTTGATGGATTACATTACCATCCTGATTACGGCTTCTTTCTAACTGAAAATGATACTTTGCATCTTTATACTTTAGATGACGAAGATAAGCTGGAAGAGATTTTCAATTTGGAAATTCCGGAGATAATTCTTGCTGAATTTATCTTTGTTGATAATGTAGCTTATATTGTTGGACTGGGAAAGATGCTGGTTATCGCCAATATAGATGATATCAGCCAAATGAGTGTTGTAAATGAAATTGAAATTGAAGATTATTCTTGGTTTTTATCCTATGGAATTTATGAAAATTTACTATTTCTCGGTTCTAATGATTATATCTTCCAAAATAAAGTTTATGATATTTCCCAGCCGGAGAATCCTCTTTTATTTGCGGAATTAGATAATTTTGGTGTTGTTTCAATAGATGCAGATAACGATATTCTCTTTGCCGGTTTTACGGATACTTACGCCTTTGATATCAGCAATATAGCAACTACAGGTACAGCTCTTGAAATTCAGGAATTTCCAGTTTGGCATAGAACAGAAGACCTCTATTCTTTTGAACAAAACGGAGAATATTATTTTTATATTTTAGACCAAAATTCCTGTCGCATCTTTCATTATGATAATACTGCAACAGAGGATTATATTGAAGATATCAATCCATTTCTGAAGAATTTCCCCAATCCTTTCAATCCAAGTACCACCATACAATTCACCGCAGAGCACACGGAGAACACGGAGAACACGGAATTAAGTATTTACAATATTAAAGGACAAAAGGTTAAAACTTTCCTCATAAACTCATACACCCATACACCCATAAACTCAATAATTTGGGATGGGACTGATGATAACAACAAACCAGTCTCCTCAGGAATCTATCTCTATAAATTGAAAGTGAATGATAAAACAATGTCTGCCAGGAAATGTATTTTGCTGAAGTAGAAAGTCAAATGAAAAAAAATATCTTCCTTTTTGTAATTCTTTTTTATGTATTTTTTTCATATTTATTTTCGGATTATGAAGTCATAGAGCGAATTCCTTTCGATGTAATTAATGCCCATTACACTATTCATTTGGAGGGAAATAACTTTTTAACTTTCGCTGTAAAAACAATTCACGAAATAGAATATAATGAAAATGAATATGAAATAATAGATACTTTTTATATTAATCATTTTGTCTCTCAACAACCATTGATGAGACAAAACAGCTTATTTATTCCAACTATGTATAATGGATTAGAAGTTTATCATTATCAAAATCAACAACTTGAATATCTGCAAACAATCGGTTTGGTTTCAAATGAAAACAATATTTACATGCATAGTGGTAGTTACCTTTTTGAAGATTTCCTTTTCTGGACTGCTTCTTATTATATTGGAGAAAATTTTCAACATCAAGAAATTGAAATATACAATATTGAAGATGATCCTCAATTAGTGGGATATCATAATTTGTACATTCAAGATTTCATATTAAAAATAACTAAACATGAAAACTGCTTTTATTTTTATCATTATGATGGTTCAATCTCATATTGCTATGAAAGTGAATTAGAGGATTTCAATTTG
>JAUWNO010000573.1 GCA_030612605.1 Armatimonadota bacterium | reverse complement strand
CAGCTCAATCTTATGAGTAAAATTTTTCTGATTAACCAGCTTTTTGTCCGTTAATGCTCAAATTCCTGCATTATTTGGAAAAGAATTTTTAGCAACTAACCCAAAACATATTTAAAAGAAGTTTCAATAGAGAAATTAAATATGATGGGCAGGCAAACACTAACAATAACGAACTTTTATACTTTTTGTTAGATTTTCGTGATTTCTCGTATCCTAGCCCCAGCTTGGATACATATTAAACCTCTTTCAAGTTTGTTACCAAGCTGGGGCTTGGCAACTAGAATTTTTTTCAAATTTTTGATTTTTTATTTTCGGTGTTGTTTCGGTGTTTTCAGTGTTTAATTTTTTTGCTTTCGGTTTACCCCGTTGGATACTACTTATATCCAAGGATACAGAACAGAAAATGGGAGTTATCCTACGGGGTTTAGTCGAGTTAGGTTTATGATGAGATTAATTTTTCTTTCTGTTTTGTTTCTTGCACTATTAACCGGTTGCAGCAACAAAAACCAAGAAGCTGAATGGACCATTTTAGTTTATATGGCTGCTGATAATGGTTTGAATAATCATGCCATTGAAGATATACAAGAAATGGAGTCTGCAACATTTTCAGACGAAATTAATGTGATTGTACAGATCGATTATAGTGGATTAAATCCTGAATCGGGAGCCTTTCGATATCATATCTATCCGGAAGAAAAAAAAATGATATCCTCTCTCGGTGAGATCGATAGTGGTGATTATCATACTTTGACAGAATTTGCAAATTGGGGATTCAATAAATATCCATCCAAAAAAAAAGCTCTCATAATCTGGTCGCACGGAAATGGATGGTATCCAATGAACAGGGATTTGCCACCCTGTTTCTGTCCTGATGCTGAAAGCGAAAATTACATCAGCATTCCCAATAAAGATTTTCAAAATGCAATGCAAAATATCGATTCGCACTTGGATATTCTGATTCTCGATGCCTGCAACATGCAGACCATAGAAGTTATCACGGAAATTTACGAGTACACAGATTTCATAATTGCTGCCGAAGATGCTATTGATACAAAGGGATTTCCATATCACAGCATCCTATCTAATTGGGAAAGCTATTCAACAGTGCAAAATTTAGCTATGGAAATCGCATATTATTTTCATTATTACTATTGGTTGGAAGGCTTTGAACATATCTCCTGCTCGGTGGTTCAAACCTCGCTTTTCACGAACTTGCTGGCTGATGTTTCCAAGTTTTCAGAAATGTGGTCAGCTAATGCTGCTGATGAGATCTTTCATTTGAGTAGGCAGGATTGTATAGAATTCAACGGTTCCTGGGAATACTTAGCTCAGGATGTCGATATAAAAGAGTTCTTTCTGAGTGTTCTGGAGCACGATCCTCCTGATTCTCTGGCTGAATTCTGTGACCGGATAGTTAGCACCATTGATAGTTGCTTCATTTTTCAAAAATCAGAATATCCCACCGGATATACTTCAGATAAAGTCGGAACCGGCATCATCTGGTTCCCGGATGAACAAACTCAGGGCTATTTCATAAACCGTTTGGAAGAATATAATCAGCTTGATTTTTCCAGTACAAAC
>JAUWNO010000364.1 GCA_030612605.1 Armatimonadota bacterium | reverse complement strand
ATAATTGTTCTTATTATTGGAGGGAGACAGGTTTTAGCAGCAGACAGCACCTTTACATTTGGTAGTTTTACTGCATTTTTATTTGCGATTTTTTCGATGCTGCATCCTATGAAACAATTAACTAAAGCTTATACTGATATTAAAAAAGCACTTGTTTCATTAGATAGAATTTCAGTGATTTTAAATAGGAAATCCGAAATTCACGAGTCTGCTGACCAGATTGAAAAATCGAAATTTGAAAGCAAGATCGAGTTTAAGAATGTTTCCTTTTCCTATGAAAATGAGATTGAAGTTTTGAAAGATATTTCCTTGGAAGTGAAAAAAGGTGAAAAAGTGGCACTTGTTGGTGGCAGCGGAACCGGAAAGACAACCCTGGTTAATCTTTTAACGCGGATGTATGATGCACGTTCGGGTGAGATTCTAATCGATGGAATTCCGATCGAGAAGATCAAATTAAAAGATTTAAGAAAACTCTTTGGAACTGTTACTCAGGAATCCATTTTATTCGGTGATTCTATTGCCAATAATATCCGGTATGGTTCATTGAGTGAAATTGCTGATGAAGAAATTGAGAAATCTGCAAAAATCGCAAATGCTGATGAGTTCATCGAAAACCTGCCAAACAAATATGATGAACAACTCCACACCAGAGCTGCCAATCTTTCCGGAGGACAAAAGCAGAGATTGTGCATTGCACGCTCAATTGTGGGTAATCCTCCCATTTTGATTTTTGATGAAGCAACCAGTGCTCTCGATACGGAAGCAGAAAAGAAAGTTCAGAAAGGCATCGAACAGGCTACAAAAAACCGAACCGTAATCATCATTGCCCACAGGCTTTCCACAATTCTCTCGTCAGATAAAATCGTGGTTTTGGATAAAAGTAAAATAGTAGGAATCGGTAAACATAAAGAACTTCTGCAAACCTGCGATAAATATAAAACGCTTTATAATTTACAATTCCAGATAGATGATTAATCCATCATATCTCAAATAAAAATAAGAGAAATTTCAATGGCTGGTAAAAAGAAATTAACAGGAAAAAATCTTAAAAACTCCATGAAAATGTTGCACAAAGTAACTTCAATTATGGAAAAAAACGGGATTTCGTATTGGCTGGAAGGTGGAACACTTTTGGGAATAGTAAGGGAAAAAAGATTACTGCCCTGGGATAATGATATGGATATTTCGTTAATAAAAGATAATGAAAAAAAACTGCTTTCCATTTTATTTAGGATATTCCTTTGTGGTTATATTGTGCGGGTAAAAAAATATAAATTTGATGTCGAACCTTTTAAAAAGGGTGAAGTGCGAATCGTTAAAATCCGAAATCGGAAATTTCTGTTTATCAAAGGTGATGCTACTCTGGATATATTTTTCAAAAGAAAAAAAGATGATGAATATTTCTGGACTGTGGGAGTGAAAAAACCTGTTTTAAAATCTGTTCCGAAAATTTTTTATGAAGAATTGGCCGCGGTTGATTTTAATGGAAAACCATATTCGGTTCCAAAAGATTATGATGGTTATTTAACTTACAGGTATGGAGATTGGAAAACTCCGGTTAAGAAATGGAATTTCAAAAAAGACGATCGTGCTATTAAAAACATATAAGTTCTTAATAATCTTGATATTTCGCAGATAATAAAAAGTGAAACCGAAAATAATGTTTTTTTAGAAAAATATCGACAGAAAAATATCAAAGAGTAAATTTGCTTTAAATAAAATAAATATTATAAGGATGGAAAAAATGAAAACAAAAAGCTTGAGAATTTTTCTATTTTTTGTGTTATTAATCAGTTCAATTGTTATTTTTGCTGAACCAAAAGTTGCTCCTGAATGGGTGCAAAGATACAAACAAGGTCAAGTAATTAAGGATTATACCAATTATTATTTTGGTATCGGCGTATCGGAGAAATCCAAAAAAGATGCTGATAATGAAGCGTTACAAGAATTTGGCAGGAACATCGAAACAAAGGTTAGAAGTGAAATCAAAAACCAGTTGCAGGAAAAAAGTGGTAAAGTTTCTGAATTTACTTCAAAATCTGTAGAGATCAGTTCAGATATTGGTTTAAAGGGAATTGCTGTTACAAACAGGTTTGAAGAAGATGGAATTTATTACAGTCTTATCCGATATGAAAGAGAAGAATTTAACAGGATTTTAGAAGAAGAAATTCAGCGTGATATTGAACGGAAATGGATGGAATTCGAGAAAAAGAAAGAGGAAAATAAACTGAAAGAAGAGAAGCAGAAAGAACAAATTCGCAAAGATAAAGAAAAGGCAAAGATCAAAAAATCTAAAGATAAAGTTAAAAAGCAACTTATGGGTTATTTGAAGAAAAAATATGCTGAGTTTTTCAGTTCTCCTCCACCATTTAATGTAATCAGTTTTCAGAATGGTGAGCTTATTCCCCAAAAAATGGAGATTGGCGCAAAAGCCGGCATTGCACCTCTTACCTTTGAAGCGATAAACTTCTCCTATAAATACTGGTTATTGCAATTTACTACTCGTTCATCTTTTTGTGATAATGAATATGATTGTCAGGAATTTCTTTTGAAATATCAAATTTTACCCAATACAGGTAGTTTTTATAAAATCTCGGTTTCGTTTGGTGCGATTGGTTATATGGTTGATTTGAGGAATAAGGATTTCTTTGAAGAACAGAAATATTCGCCATTTTTATCTGGAAATATTACACTTCCCAATCTTCATTTTACCTATGCTTCTTTTTATGGAGATGCCACCAAAGCTGCAATTGGTGTGAATAATTACTTTTTATACAGTCAATTGAAAGATAGATTAAGTGCAATTATTGAACTGAATTACATTTATGGCGAAGATTTTCAAAATGAGGATGGAGACGATTTTGTTTTTCAAGCTGGACTCAGATTTAAGACAACGGAAAATGTAATAACCACACTTTCATTCGAAGATCATGAACTTATA
>JAUWNO010000532.1 GCA_030612605.1 Armatimonadota bacterium | reverse complement strand
ATGGCTTCTCTAAATTAACTCCAATAGTTAAAGCTCCATTATATTTTGCAATATTTAAAAATTGTGCTGCAGGATAAACTGTTCCACTTGTTCCCACCACCAGAAAATAATCAGCTTTTCTAAGAATCTCATCAATTTCATCTAAGAAATGCGGCATTTCACCAAACCAGACAATATCAGGTCGGATGAATCCTCCGCATTTTTTACATATAGGAACTGCAGGAGATAAGTCAATTTCTTCCATTTTATATTTTAATTTACATTTGCTGCAAAAACTTCTTCTTAAAGAACCGTGCATTTCCAGCACTCTTTCATTTCCAACTAAATAATGAAGTCCATCTACATTTTGCGTGATTATGAAAAAGTTCTTTTCTAAATAATCTTCCATTTTTTTTAAGGCAAAATGTCCGGGATTGGGTTTGACTTCCGGTAATTGAAAGTATCGTTGTTTATAGAATTTCCAAACTAATTCCGGGTTTGCTCGAAATGCTTCGGGAGTTGCCACTTGTTCAACTCTGTGATTTTCCCAAAGTCCGTTGTGGTCTCGAAATGTTTTCAGACCGGATTCTGCACTGATTCCTGCACCGGTTAAAACTACAACTTTATCGTTTTTTTTAAATTTAAATTTTGTTTGCATTCTTTTCCTTATTTTGCCACAGACTTTCACTGACTTAACACTGACTTTTTTTATCCACGAATTACACGAATAAGCACGAATTTCTTTTGATAAAATAATTCACTTATTTTTTTTTGTCATTCCCGTGTAAACGGGAATCTCTGTAGTACTTATAGATTCCCAATCAAGTTGGGAATTACACTTTTACTTTTTTATCCGTGCCAATCCGTAAAATCCGTGTCATCCGTGTTCTATTTTTATTTCTGGCTCAAAGCGGAGCTATGAGTTACTTACGATAAAATGTGGATCCAATATTTTTCTTTTGCAAAATACTCTTGAGCAATCTTATGAATTGAATCGATATTTACTTTCTCGAGCCGCTCTTCTCTTTTAAGATAATATTGATATCCCAATCCTAAAGATTCCAAATTTGAAAGTTTGAATGCTTGATTCAGCATACTTTCTTCTTCCCTTAATCTCTGTCCACGAATATAATTTTTTGTTTTCTCCAATTCCTGTTGGACAATCCCGTTTTCCTTAATATCATCTAAAATCGAAATAATAGTTTTGATCGCTTCAGACTCACGTTGTTTATCTACAATGGCTGCTGCATCAAAATATCCCAAATCTCTGATCGAGCTGAAATCAAATTCTACTGAATAAGCCAGACCTCGTTTTTCCCTCAGTTCTCTGAACAATATCGAATTTGTATCTCCTCCAATAATTTGAGCTAAAACATGAAATGCAGTATTCTTCTCAAAATCCTGCGAATTGCAGCCAAACCCTCCAATATGAATAATCGATTGATTGCCATTCTTATTTAATCTCTTAAATTTTTGTTTAGATGGATAGATATTTGCTTTCTGTTCGCTTTTTATTTGTCCTTCATAAATTGGAAAATTAAACTTTTCTAAGTTTTTCAGAGTCTCATCAAAATCGAAATCTCCCACAATTGCCAGAGACATATTTTGAGGATGAAAATAGTTTTTAAACCAATTCTTGATCTGCTTTCGAGTGATTTTTCGTATTGATGTTTTATTACCCTCGATATTTATGAGATTGCTTTTTTTACCAAAAAGCTGTTCTTTCCAAAGTTTTTCAGCATA
>JAUWNO010000234.1 GCA_030612605.1 Armatimonadota bacterium | reverse complement strand
CCTCATTAACCGTTTCTTCTTCTAACACTTCTTCTTGTGCAAAAGCAACAACTGAAAAGAAAAAGTTTAACAATGCCATTAACATTAATACGGTTAATAATCTCTTCCTCATATTGTTTTCCTCCTACTTTATTTATTTTTTTTACCAATTAAATGACATGCCAACTGTAATTTTTCTTCCAACGCTGACATTTCTGGGACGGGAAACAGCCAAATCATGAATGTATTGAGTTTCGTCAGCAACAAAGGGTGGATTTGTGTTGGCTACTGTTAAATCTGCACCGTCATCATATGGACTGCCAGTTTTTGGATAAATATCCAGGTAATTTCTTTTATTGAAAATGTTGTTTATATTAGCGTAAAATCTTATTGATATTTTTTCTGAGAAATTAAAAGTTTTTGTAATTCTGAAGTCAGCATTTTCTGTGTAAGGATATCTTTCCTGGTTTGTTTCCAAGACATTATCATTTTCGTTTACTGCTGTGTACGGTCTTCCGGAGGCAAGATTATAAAGGAAATTCATAGAAAAGTTGCTGAAAGGAAGTAAAACACCGGTAAATGGAATATAGAATTCCTCACCTCTGCCAACGGAAAATCCTACGTTAAGAGTAAAATTGTGTCTGATATCCCAATCGAGCGGGAATTCTCTCAAGCTCGTAGATTCATCTTGTATTACTGTGTCGGAATTGTTTCCATCTGCCCAGGAAAGAGAGTAGGAAGCAGAACCGGAAATAAAATTGGAAAGCATTTTTTGAAGATTAAAGTCAATACCTCTGGTACTGCCGTAATCTTCGGAAATGTATTCATACCAGCTTATAGTATTGTCATCCGGGTCCACGACTTCCATTGTGCTTACATAATTATAAATGTTTTTAAAGTAAGTTGTAATATCCATTACATAATCTTCGCTAAGCTGATGTTGAAAACCGACTTCATAAGTAACAGTTATTTGTGGTTCGAGAGTAGGCACTCCCACAACAACCTGGGTATTACTTGTAATTGCATCTTCCGGTCTGGCAGTTGTAAAAACATATTGGAATTGAGGTAATTGATTTTGGTAATTATATGCAAAATGCATAACGCTTTTCTCTGAAATTGGATGAGAAATACCAAAACGGGGAGATACCATTAATTGGAGTTGTTCATCTTTATCGAATGCAGATGTTTTATAATCTCCACCATCCTGAAGGATTTTATATTCTTTTCCCAGAAACCACAAATCGAATCTTAATCCCGCATTAATAATAAGACCTTCCCATTCCATTTGGTCCTGAAGATAAAAAGCAGCTTGCCAGGGGTCAGCTTCATATCCGTCGGATTCACCTGCTCCTGCCAGAGTGGCTTCAAAAAGCAGGTTTGAACTATAGAGATATGTGCTGTCGTTCAAACTTACTTCGATATCATTTATTACATAATCTCCGGGTGCCAGAACAATAACATCCATGGTTTCAGGATTAGCAGTTAAATAAGTTAATGTGTCAAGATATGCATCGACTGGAAATCCTTGAAGATATTCACCATGTCTGTATGCATCAACAACCCATGGGTCAAATAATCTGTCCTTTTTGATTTTATGCTTAATTATTTCGAGACCGGTTTTCAGTCCATGAACTTCATTCACCTGGTATTCGAAATCGCTCCTAAGGCTGATAGTTTGATTTTCGTCATCATAATAAGTACCGTAAATTGAACCCGGTTCATTGAAATATCCATCAACATCTTGTTGACCAAAAGCGGTTGTATATTCCCAATCATAAATTGCACCTTCATCGATAATTCCATCATCAGTGAGAGGTTCAACGATATAGTTCTGAGACATATAATCTTTTAGTATAGCAATATTTTCGTCTGGCATATAAAATGCAAATTCATCATCAAATTCAGGATGATGAGTAAAATAACTATCTCTTGGAATTCCACGTGGGCTCCGCTTGGTTGATTTCTGATAAATACTTGCTTTGATTTTGAGGTTCATCTGAGAATTGAAAAGATGGTCGTATGTAGCAGCGTATTGTCTTTGTTCAGATTCTTCTTCAAAGTAGTGTTCAAGAGCATATTTCCAGTAATGGCTATAAGGATATCTTTGTATTTTGTCTCCTCTCACAGCGAGAGTAAGGTTTTGTTTGGGATTGAAGACATATTTTGTTTTCAGGTTAACATTATATTTATTATAATTTCTATCGCCCAGATCGAATTCTAAAAATTGTTCTCTGTCTTCATATGGATTGCGCGGTGTAAAACTGGGCTGATATAAATATTCTAATTCCTCGTTTGGATCGGAATTGTAATAATCTTTATACCTGCCGTCATACCAGTTGGCAGCACCATTAAGGAAGAATGTGAATTTATCTCGCATTATTGAACTTAAAGTTCCGAAAACGGGTCCGCCTAAAGCGAATTTCACCACATCGGAATTTGAATTATCCACGCCGGAAAAAAGATGGTCAGAAGTGAATTCGATTTTACCGGAATAATCTCTACTTCCACTTTTAGTAACGATATTTACAATTCCGGATTGGGCATTACCATATTCTGCAGTAAAACCTCCGGTCATAACTTTCATATTCTGGATAGCATCCGTATCGATGGTGAGAGCAGCTCCACCATCAACCGGGTCAGAAACAGACATGCCGTCCACTGAATAAACAACTTCGTTTGCTCGTCCGCCCCTGATATGAAGTTCACCCCCAATCTGAACAGCTCCAGCTTGAATTGCGATAAGTCCTTCGATATCATCAACAGCGATATCTTCGATAGTATCTGATGTCATAGTCATTCCGGAGCTTGTTTTACTTCTACTGATCAATTCAATTCTTGCTTCAGTAACCTGATAACCTTCTACTTCCATTGCGGATTTTACCAGAGTAATATTCTGGATAGTAGTTTCATCGACATAGATTTTTACACCTGTAATTTTTTGGCTGGCAAAACCGATTTGAGTACACAAAACATTAAAAGTCCCGGGTGGGATGTTAATTATAATGAATTGTCCATTTTCTTTGGTTTGGGTGCCAATCTGAGTTCCCTCTAAAATAATGTTGGCAAAAGGAATAGGATTGCCGCCGTCATCTTTAACTCTACCTGCAAGCTTGCCGGTTGTGCCTGCAAATAGAGAAAAGGTAATAAGGAAAAGCATCAGTATTAAAATCAATATTCTTCTTTGCATCAAAAATTCCCCCTATAGTATTTGTTTTTATACTTCAGACAAAAACGAGATAAAGAAAATTCGTGTCAATTATTTTTTGAGCCGATGAAATACTTTCCATCAGTTATTTCCTTTTATTCCATTTATTTGAAGTATATTTATTATTAACTAAAAGCTTTACATTTGATTTTTCAAAATCTTCCAAATAAGCTGTATTACAGAACTCGTCGCTTTTCCAGGACTTCTTAAAAGCCTGTTCAAAAATGTCGCAAGCTTGGCTGAAAGATATTTTTGAAGAAACAATCTCGTTGATAGAAATTGTTTTTTTTGAAAGCGTTAATGCCAACTTTTCTCTTTTATTTTTTTCCAGATTTGGTAAAATAAAAGCGATTTGGCTTTGATTATGATTCAGCAAAATGGAGCCATGTTGTAAAAACGCTTTTTCTTTGCGAAGTTGAGCACTACCCACGATTTTTTTCTTTTTGTAAGAAAGTTCAAAACGTGAACTACTGGTAAAACAAGGATTTGAAACCTGTCTTTGCTCTTTTGAACCAAGTTCACCTTTTTCAAAATCCACCTCAATTCCAAGCAGGGAAAACCCTGAAGCCAGAACTTTGCTTATTTCGGAATAGATTTCATATACATTACCGGAAAATTTTCCGGAAGTTGGAGCAATCACAGAATATGTAATTTCTTCGTTATGAAGTACTAATCGTCCTCCGGTGGGACGTCTGACAAAGCCGAAACCAAATTCTTTTAATGCTGCAAAATCAACTTCTTTTTCCGCACTCTGATGATATCCGCAAGAAACTGTAGCAGGTTCCCAATCGTAAAAACGGATGGTCGGAACAGAGCGACTCTGGATTATTCCGTTCAAAATAGCCTCATCGATTGCCATGTTTTCTGCAGGATTTAATTTACCGGATTTCAAGATTCGCCATTTCATAAAGGATTAAGGTTTATTTTACTATTTCTTTCTCTGGCTGATTTGATTTCCAAAAACTTAAAAAATTCCGGAATTTGTCTGTATCCGGACCGGCAAAAAAATTGATAATCATAACTACAAAAATTAAAATTAATAATCTGATAATAAGGTTCGTCCAGGTAGCAGCTCTTTTAGTTCGCAGTTCCTGCCAATTTTTTTCTAACTTTTCTTTAAAAACTTTCATATTAGCCTTTAGCATTTCAGCATTTCAGCATTTCAGCATTTCAGCATTTCAGCATTTCAGCATTTCAGCATTTCAGCATTTCAGCATTT
>JAUWNO010000464.1 GCA_030612605.1 Armatimonadota bacterium | reverse complement strand
TTTCTATTCTCTGGGTGTTATCCTTTATAAGATCACTACAGGTACTTTGCCTTACACGATTGAACAAATATCAGATTTTATGGTTGGTCGTCAGATAAATCTTTTCCCTAAATTTCCCAGGGAACTGAATGAGGAAATTCCTTCAGGATTAGAAAAACTGATTTTAAAATTATTAGAAAAAAATCCTGAAGATAGATTCTTAAATATTGAGAATATTATATCTTATATTAATCAAATCCAGTTTAAAAAATATCCATTTTCCAGGAAACAATCGATTGTAAATAATATAAAATTCAGCGATTATATTGTTCGTGAGGATTATTCACATCAGTTGTTGGATTACATTCCCATTATTTCTGAGGGCAATGGAAAGCTGATAACTTTGATTGCAGGAAGAGGAGCCGGCAAGAACAATGTTCTGTCTCTTTTTCGTTATCATTTGCTTACAGATGAATATTATATCTTCAATTATGAATGCAGTTCCCATCATAAAGATCCGTTTTTTGCCTTAATAAAGGAATTTTATAGTTCAGTTGAAAACAACGAGAAGTTAGCTTCCGATTTATCAATGATTTCCGATAAACTAAAAAAGTATATTTTTGGTTCTGAAGAAATGGCAGTTATGATGGATGAAAGTGATGAGGAACTCATCCTCGATTTTGAAACTGCTGCAAATTTTGTATTTCACCTTTCCGAAGATAAACCTTTGATCTTTATGATTCGGTATGCGGAATTAGTAACAGATGAGGTTATCGATTTTGTTAATTTTCTCTCAAAAGAGATGATTAATAAACGCATTTTGATAATTCTAAGTATTAATGATCCCAGCAGATTGGGAGACTTGAAGTATCCTGTTCAGATGAAAATTGAAGCTCTGGATTTTGAGCAGACAAAAAACTATGTTGAACGATTGCTCAAACAAACTCCTCCTGATGATTTTCTGCAAAAGTTGTGTGAACGAGCTTTTGGTAATCCTTTTTTTATCGAAAGGATTCTCATGGATTTAACTGATAGAAGAATAATCTGGAAGAAAAACAAATTCAAATTTGATTATGATTTGGATAAATATCAGCTTCCAGAAATACTTATTACTATCTTAAAAGAAAAAAGAAGTCATCTCTCAGAACCAAATTATCTTCTCTTCAAAAAATTATCAGCAGTTTACACTCCACTCTCAAAGAATTTAGCTCGTTTCATTTTGGATATCTCCGATAAAGAATTGTTCTTTCTTATGAAAGATGGTTTGAATAATGAAATTTTAAAGAAAAAAGATGAATATTTTTATTTTGCCTTCCAGGAAATCCAAAAATGGTTTCAAATAGAATCCCTCCCAAAAGAGAGAAAATCGATTTCAAAAAAAGTCATCAAATACTTTGCGGATAAGAATTTAACTCAAATTCCAATAATGCAGGGAATAATAAAACAGGCAGAACTGGCAGAAAATATTAGAACCATCCGTAAATTCAGATTAATGTTGGTAAAACTTTTCGCAGATAGGGGAGAGCAGGAAAAAGCATTTGATGAGATATGTAAAATATTAGAACTGGATTTCTCGGATAAGATCAAAATATCCGAGATGAAGATTCGAGAAGATTTGGCTTTAATAATACAAAAGTCGGACTGGACAACTGCGGATAAAATTCCCTTAAAACTTCGAGACAATGTTTTAAAGATGCCGGATATTTCAGAAAAACACTTACTCCTGGGAATGTTCTATTATGAACTGGAAAAATTCAAAATAGCTCAGTCCAGATTGGAAAGAGCATATAAAATCGCTGTAAATGAAAATCAGAAAATCATGGCTTTATTACAACTGGGCAGAACTTATTATTCCGAGAAAAAAAGTAAGGAACTTGAAAAAAGTTTAAATGAATTGGAAAATTTTGAATTAACTGATTATTTTGAAATTCAGTTTAAGGGATTGAAAAGTTTATTCCTTTTTTCAACTGGAAAAGTAACAGAAGCAATAAATTTGATCGAGGATTATCTTCCTGAAATAAAATCAATTAACGATCCGAATTTTTTTATCAAATTGGGAGAATTACATAACTATTTAGCTGTGTTTTATCATAAACAAAAACAACTAAATGAAGCTGATAAAAACTTTCAAATAACAAGAAGAATATGGGAAAAGGTTAATTATAAAAGAAAACTGGGAAAAATT